>JAKATE010000135.1 GCA_021828085.1 Thermoplasmata archaeon
GATCTGGAGGCTTCCACCCACTTCCACCTTCTTGGCCACTAGGCGCCGGACATCGAGGACACCCCCGACCTCGAGCGAGCCCGTCTCGAGGGTGCCGGAGACGCGCACGATGCCCCCGGCTTCGAGGCTGTCCGAGAGAGTGAGGTCCCCGGTGGTCTCCAGCATGCCCCCGACCTCCACCGACGCCCCCCGGTTGGGCCCCCCCAGGAGGATCTTGCCTCCGGCCTCCAGGTGGGTGAAGTCGCACCTCTCCCGGACGCGGATGATCCCCCCGACCTCGATGCGGCCGGAGAGCTCGGCCGAGCCCAGGTCGGCCTTCCCTCCGACGTCGAGGTCCCGGGCTCGGAGGAGCCCGCGGACGACCAGCGAGCCTCCCACCTCGAGGGAGGCGGTGAGCTCGGCGTTTCCCGCCACTTCGAGCGCTCCGCCGCATTCGGCGGACTCGGTGCGGAGCGACCCGCCGACTCGAGCCTCCCTCCCCACCTCGAGCCTACGGCAACTCAGGTCACCAGAGACCCGGACCTCGCCCCGCGGGGCCGAGACGGCCTCCCGCACCTGCAGAGCTCCCTGGACGTCGAGGGTTCCCCGTCCGGGCATCGACAGGGAGGCGCAGGACAGGTTGCCCTGCACTTGGGCATCCCTCTCCAAGAAGACAGACCCCTCGACCTCGATGCCCGCCGGCCCTTCCGCAATGAGCGTCTCTCCCGGCGGGACGCGCAGGTCCCCGGTCACTTTTCCCATCTTCCCCATGGTGCCTCTCCGATCCCGGTCTCCCACGAGAGAGAGGTCCTGGGGGTTATTCTCCCCTGCGCAGCCGCCGTGCTCACCGGAAGTGAGCTTTGGGGGTGCGTCCGCTAGTAGCCCCCCCCGGGGTTGTGCGCTGCGTTCACGTCGTGGCGGGGGGCGACCGGTCCTTCGGCAGGCCCGGCTCCGCTCCCTCGCACGGGGCGGAACCGGAAGGAAGGAGGCACGAGGATGAGCGGAGTCTACTGGGAGACGGAAGCGGGAACGCGTGCGCCGCGGGCGAAGGGGGGGTTAGAGAGCTTCCGGCTGGAGGAGACCCCTCACGAGGGGCTGGGCTGGCTGCTGGGCAGCCTCCGGCCCCGCGGAGCAGTCGGCTCCGAAGGGGAGCCTGCCCGCCCGGCTTGGGTGGGGCGGCTCCGGCTGGGGATGGATCGGACTGGGTCGGGGCCGGTCCCGTAGCCCCCGGGACTGCGCCGGCGCTCCCCTCTCACGGCCCGTTCCTTGCGGCGCCGAAGGCCGGCGGACCCCTTCCCTCGAGCGACCCTGCAGGAAGGTCGTCCACCGCGTCACGCCCGTGGACGCTATATATGTAGATATGAATATCAATATAGATGACGTCGCGGCCGATCATGATCCGGAGGGTGGTCTACGAGGCCCTGGAGAAGGAGAAGCGGCCCGGGGAGAGCTTCTCCCGGGTCCTCGAGAGGCTGCTCGCCCGCGGCGAGGGGATCGCCTCGCTCCAAGGGGCCTGGCGGGGGCGGCGGTCCCGGCGAACCCGGACCCGGGGGGAACGCCTTTGAGATGCCTCGACACGCCGTTGCTCCTCGACCTCCTCCTCGACCGCCCGGGGGTCGGGACCTGGCTTCCCGGGCTCCAGGACGGCCAGGAGCTTTGCACGACGGAGGTCAACCTCTACGAGCTCGCCCTCCGCTCGGAGCGGCTGGGGATCCCTCGAAGGGCTCGGGAAGCCATCGCCAGGCCCCTGCGCCGGGAGCTCACCGTCCTCGGGCTGACCCGGGAGTCCATTGAGCTCGCGGAGGGCTTTCACCGAGGTCCAGGGTGGTCACGGGGGTCCACCGCCGAGGAGAGGCTCCTGGTCCCGTTGATCCTCGGTGGAGCCCTCTCCCAGGGTGCCCGCGAGCTCTGGACGAGCCCAGGACGTTGGACCCCGAAGGTCGTGAAGGGGCTCAAGGTCCACCGGGTAGGACGGACACCCCCTGGTTGACCGCCCCCCTCAGGACAAACAGGACGAGTTTGTCTGTCATATTATCTTAGTTAGCACATACTCGTTACTATGGTGTCTTACTAAGGGATTACCCCTCCTCCTCCCCGTAAGGGATGCCGTATAACAGGGGTTATACGGCATTCCCTCGAGACCCGGGGGCCGGCTCCTCGGGAGGGGAGGACGTCCCCCGTCCAGTTCCCTGACGGGAGATCGCAAAAGGGGGGTCGTGGACGCTCCGGAAAGAGCGAGACGCTCCGAAGTAGGGGGTCGGACCGTAAAGGGCCCCAGAACGTGCCATTCTCTCTTCACCTCTGGCCAGAGGTCGTGGATTTGGGAGAAATGCCTTTCTTAGTAATGTTAGATACGTTACTTTAGTTTACCTGGAAACATTTCAGCGAATCCCTCTCCCAGTTTCGGCCGACCCTGAATTTCCCGGTGGGGTCCCTGCCTTCCAGGAGCCCTGCGCGACGACCGCCACTGCCAATTAGTTCACGACTAAATAGTTAACTCAGATATTATTTACAAAAATATGATATATGCCTTAACTGAAAACGTCGCTCCTTCCCCTCCCCGGGAGCTCTGTGGCCGGGTCCACCCAGGAGGTTCCGGTCCGGCCGAGCGGGGGCCACCGAGAGCCGGGGCCTCCTCCACCTCCCGAGGCGGAGCGAGCCCCAATCGACCAGCGCACCGGGAATCGGCGAGTTGCGGGCCCGCCTCGGCCTTCGACCGCCCGGCCCGCGGTCAGGCGGGGCCCAGGCCCCGCTGTCGCAGGGCCTCCGAGAGGAGCGCGGCGCTGACCCGGGCGTCATGAGAGCGCATCGCCCGCTCCCGCCCCGCTCGGCCCATCCTCTCGCGGAGAGCTGCATCCCCGGCCATCCGTAGGATCGCTCCGGCCCACTCCTCGGGGAGGTCCGGTGGCAGAAGAGAGCCCGTCACCCCGTCGTCCACGACCTCCGGGATGCTCCCGGTCCGGGAGGCGAGCACCGGCACCCCCGCCGCCATCGCCTCAACCACCGTCTGGGGGAGCTGCTCCCGCCACTGGGGCGTGGGGATGGAGGGCATCACGAAGAGGTCCGCGCCCCAGAGAAAACGGCGCTGCACCTCGCCGTGGGGGACTCTCCCGTGGAGACGCACCCGGGAAGAGACCCCCAATCGGCGGGCAAGGGTCTCGGCCCGGCTGCGCTCCGGCCCGTCGCCGACCAGTTCCAGACGGACGGAGGGGTCCATCCCGGGCATCGCCTCGAGGAGAGTGAAGATCCCCTTGCCGTAGACGAGCCGACCGACGAAGACGACCACGCAGTCTCCCTCCTTCGCGCCCAGCCCCTCCCGCGCCCTCCGCCTCTCCTCCGGGGTTGGGGGGCGATGGCGCTCCAGGTCGAGCCCACAGTAGATCTGCACCCTGCGCTCCGCGGCGACGCCCTCGCGGGCCAGCGCCCAGTCCGCCATCTTCGAGAAGGGTAGGAAGAGGCGCGCCTTGTCGAGGACCGCTTGGTAGTGCTCCGCCAGCGGGCGGTGGAACGGCCAGTTGAACGGGATATTGTCCCAGCACTGGACCACGACGGGGATTTCCGGCCGGTGAGCCACCGCCTGGTAGCTCGTCGGATGGCCCAGATCGACCGGGCAGAGGACCGCGGATCCCCGGACGGCCCGGTCGAACCCCCGGAGGTACTCGGCGAGGTAACGGTAGGGGGAGACCTGTCCCACCAGGAAGCCGATGGCCAGGTTCTGGGAAAGCCTCCCTCCCACCGCTGGGGTGGCAAGCCGGCGGACCGGCATCCCCACCTCCTCGTCCCGATAGGCGGTCCGCCGGGCTCCGAGCAGTTCGGGGGCGAACCCGTGATCGGCCAGCTGGGAGTAGACGGTCAGTTCGGGAAGGTTCGCCTGGTAGGTCCCCCGGATGACCGTGAACCGGGGGCGTGCGACCGCTCCTGCTGATCCAGCCCCCCGCATTTTGACGGGGGAAACCCCGCTTCCTCTTATGCTCGCGCCAGCGAGGCCCCTCGGTCGATCCCCCTCGCGGAGCCGAGCAGCCCCCCCGCGTCGGAGGGGACCGGCACGAACGTCCCCCGCCGATCTCCTGGAGCTTCCAGAAGGTCAACCGGAGGTTCCCATGGACGCCGCATCCAGCCGAAGGGAAGCCGGCGAGCGCCCATCTCCCGCGGGGGAGACGCTCGAACGCAAACCCGTCTGATCCTCCAGCAGCTCCCAGAGCCTCAGCGCGTCGCCCGCCCGATAGGACCGCCGGGAGGAAGGCACCGGTGCGCCATGGGAGAAGTACCCGCCGGAGTGGGATCCACCGACCGGGTCGAAGGCCAGATGGAGCGGGGTCTCGGCCCCCCGCTTCGGCGAGATGCCGAAGAGCATCTCGAGGATCCGGAACCCCCGCCCGTAGAGCCCCGGGTTGTTCTGGCCGAAGCGTGAGCGGACGAACCCCGGGTGGCAGGCGTTCACACTGATCCGCGAGCTCCTCCAGCGTCGGGCCATTTCGTAGGTCATGAGCAGAACGGCGAGCTTGCTCTGGGAGTAGAGGCGGTAGGCCCGGTAGCGCTGCTCCCCCTCCAGGTCCTCCCAGTGCATGCGCCCGGAACGGTGCGCGGCCGAGGAGACGTTCACCACCCGGGCGGGGGCGGCGAAGGTCAGGGTCGGCTTGAGGAGATTGGTCAGCAGGAACGGGCCCAGGACGTTCAGGGCCCAGGTGCGCTCGTGCCCTTCCGGCGTGAGCTGACGCCGGGCGAAGACCGCTCCCGCGTTGTTCAATAGGATATGGACGGGCGGCCGACGGGAGATCTCCTCGGCCAGCCGGCGCACCTCCTTGAGGGAGGAGAGATCGGTGGGGAAGGTCTCCAGCTCCGCCTCGGGAGCGCCCACCAGGATCTGGCGCCGGGCGACCTCGAGCCGCCCGGGGTCCCGGCTCACCAGGAAGACCCGGGCACCACGCATCGCCGACTGCCGGGCGACCTCGAACCCGATCCCCGTGGAGGCCCCCGTCACCACGATGGTGCGCTTCTGTTCGCTCGGGGATGAGTTCACCGGCCCCTCTGGAGGCCGCTCGAGCGAGGACCGGTTCTTGAAGCTCGCCCGTTCACTGGGTGGGGAGGGTCCCCACCGGTTCCGCCCCGCGCTCCTCAGCGACCCGCCAGGACCTCCGAGTAGATCGCTTCGATCTCCCGAA
>JAKATE010000136.1 GCA_021828085.1 Thermoplasmata archaeon
GGATTCGAACCCCAGTTCCCCGGCTTAGAAGGCCGGTGCATCGTCCGGGCTATGCTACAGGCCCCGAGGGACGAGCACGGGCCGGGAGGAAGAACGTTTCGAGGCGCGGCGGAGGACGGCACCGGGGGAGGGTCGGACCTTTACTCCCCCCTGACGGGGGACGTGCGGAAAGTTCGGCGATGAAGCTCCCCTCTTTGGTTTGCACCTTCCCGGATCGCCCGGGGCCCCTCCTTCGAACGCGCGATCCCCGAGGTGAGAGTTCGAGAACGGCCCCTACGCTCCGCAGCGGCCAGCGCCTGCCCCGCGCCTCCATCCTCGTTCGGAGCTCACGCCCGCGAGCGTGAGACCGGGCCGCTGGGGATCGCAGAGGCGACGAGGTGCGCCAGTCGCAGCGGCTCGGGATAGGAGCCGCGAAGGATGCTCCGACGGACCAGCTGGGTCGCCTCCTTCGGGGAGAGGCCGACCGCGGCGACCCAGAGCGGCTGAGGGCGGAGTTCGACCGTGAAGAGCGGATGCGCGTGGAGCATCCGCAGGAGATCCGGCCGATCGGGGAGATACTTCTGAAGCGCCCGCTCCATGGCCCCGTAGTCGGGGGCGCGGCGCGTCACGGTCACCACGGGCAGACCGCTTTCCTCGTGGAGACGGCTCAGGTCGACCATGTTGAACCCTCCGAGGGTGATCCCCCCGAGGAGGATGGCCCGGGTCGCTTCGCGGTGCGGTGAGGAGGCGACCATCCGTAGCAGCACGTCGGTCGCGTCCGGCCCATCGACCTGGACCTCGCCCCGAAGGACCCCTTCGATGTAGGCGGGAAGGACCACCACCAGCCCCACGACGGCGGTCCGCTCCTGCTCGAAGTCGAAGGGCGCATCGTCGAACGCGAAGACCCGCGGGTGCGGTTTCGCGGCCGGAGAGTGGGAACGAGTGCGCCCGGGCCGAGCAGGGTGGAGGGAGGTCCTTGAGGGTCGGAGGCTCGGCGTCAACGGTTATCTCCCCTCTCGGTTCTTGAGAACAGTGACCGGGACCCCGCGAAAGGAGACGCCTCCTCCTCCCCCCGAAGCTCCTGCGCTATCTTCCTGGCCTCCGCCCCCTCCGCCGCCTCCACCACCGCCCCCGCTACCTCCCTTTCCTTCTGACGGGTCCACGGCGCAGGGCGCGGCCCCGAGCCCCATGGGACCCGCCCCCCCGCCTCCCGTTCCGCTCCCTCTAGCGCATTCCCCCTACATGCCCGTCGCGGCGGCCTCCGTCCCCGCGAAGTGCCTGCGCTGCGGGACGCCCTTCTGGGCGGTCCACGCGGGCGGCCGCTCCGAACTTGGCTGGGCCTTCTGTCCCCGATGTGGGCAGCCCACGCCCAGCCTGCCCCCGCGGACGGAGCCCCCGCTCTTCACCTGGGAGATCTACCGTCGCTTCTACCCTGAGCCGACCTGGCCGCGAAGCCCCACGCCGAGGGTCCGGACCGTCCTGGTCGTCTTCTGCCTCATCGCGGGCCTTGCGCTGTTGGGGGTGGGGGGCACCTTCGGGTACTTCGGCGCGGTCGGTCTCTCTCCCCACCAACGGACGGTCGCGGGCCAGGTGCTCGAGCAGAACGGGAGCACGACGTCCCCGGCGTCGGGCGCGCTGATCACGCTGAGCAACGCCTCGAACGGAGCCATCGTCACGGTGGCCACCGACACGCAGGGAGACTTCTCCTTCTCCGGAGTGCCCGCGGGGGAGCACCAGGTCCGCGTGCAGTTGCCAGGGTTCCGTCTCTCGCAGATGGAGATCTTCCTGGCCCCCCTCTTCGCAGCCCCGTCGAACACGAGCTCGCTCTCGCTCTTCCTCCTCCCCGGGAACCTGACCCAGGTGTACGACCAGGCGCTCGCGCCCTACCCGGACGTCGAGACCTACGTCTCCTTCCTCTTCTCGGCCTCCACGATCGAGGTGCTTGGCGGTTGCCTCGCGCTCTGGGGGGCCTTCGCCATCCGCGAGGGTCGCAGTCCCGCCCGCGGTGTCGTGGGGGCCTCGGCCGGCTTGCTCGCCCCCTTCCTGGCCGCGGTCTCGGGCTTCGACGTGCTCTTCCTGCAGGTCGCGCCGCTCACCGTGGTCCTCGCCGGGATCACCGCGATCCTCGCGGGAGCTGCGCTGGTGCTTCTCCTATCGACGCAGAGGCCGCTGGACGGCGTGCCCATCGCCCCCACACCGCCCCCGGGCTGAGGATCCCCCCCGCTTGGCCCTAGACCCCAGATGGTGTCCGAAGCGGGGACCGGTGGGACGGCTCTTGGCTATCCCTTGCGCGGGGCGGACCTCGGGGTCGGGAGCACGTCCAGGCCCCCCGCCCTCTCGCTTGGCGAGAGCGGTCGGCGCATCCGATAGCCGCCCTCGAGCGTGTGCCAGAAGCGGATCCCGTCCTCCCCGCTCTTCCAGCAGAGCAGGATGATCTCTCCCTTCCTCAGAGCGTAGAAGTCGACGAGGCCCGTGGAGAGGTCTTTCACCTCGATGCCCCGCTTCCTCCACCCCTCGAGCTCGGTCTCGACCTCGGCCTGGAGGGAACTGGCCTGGGACTCCAGGTCCTTCTTCCGTGCGGCGTCGGGGTGGTCCGAGGCGCCGAACTCCTCTCCCCAGAGCTTCGAGAGCCGGTCGAGTTCCTCCGTCACCTCGACCAGCCGCGCGACCTTGACCCGGAGCCCGCGGAACTTGGGAGCGAGATGGAAGAGCTCCTCCTCGGCCTCGGGGACCTGCCAGAACCGTGGAGGGGCCGTCCCTTCCCCGGGCCCCCGCCCCGCCCGCGCCTCGTGACCGGACATCGGAGGAGAGGTATCCATCCCTCCCCTATGTCGCTTTCACCATGGGGGGTGACCGGCGAGCTGGAGGAGAGGTCGCTCGGGGTCGGGTGCTCACCGCTAATGCGCATGCATAAAACGTCGGGCCTTGAGCGCGAGGAGGCCAGCAGATCCTTCCGCTCCACGGTCCCCGGATCGCAACCCGACCCGCGCGTTCCGAGCCTCAGAGGGAGATCCGCTCGACCGCCCAGCCCATCTTCCGGAGATGGGCGACGACCTCGTCCGCGTGGGCCCGGTCGCGGACCTCGAGCTCGACCTCGACCGCGGCCTGCCCGGGAGTGAGCGTAGGGGACTCGCGGTCGTGCCGGACGTTGTGGACGTTGGCCTTCGCCACCGCCGCCTCGCTCAGGAAGCGGGCGAGCGCTCCCGGGCGGTCCTGGAGCGGGGTCCGAAGGTGGACGACCCTTCCCTCGCTGGAGAGCCCGCTCCACACGATGCGGTCCAGCAGGAAGGGGTCGAGGTTCCCGCCGCTCACGACGGCGACGGTGTCACCCCTGGCGAGCTCCGGGTGGGCGAGGAGGGCGGCGACGGGGGCGGCGCCTGCGCCCTCGGCCATGATGTGGGCCTTCTCTAGAAGGAAGAACACCGCGCGCGCGAGCTCCCGCTCGTCGACCTCGACGGCCTGGTCGACCAGCTCGCGCAGGATCTCGAAGGTGATCTGGCCGACGTGCCGGGTGGCGAGGCCGTCGGCGAAGGTCTCGGGGGGGCCGTGCTCCACGATCTTGCCGGCCGCGAGCGAGGCCTTGAGGCTCCCGGAGCCCTTCGGTTGGACGGCGATCACGCGGACCTCCGGGTGGAGGTTCTTGAGCGCGATCGCGACCCCTGCGGCGAGACCCCCTCCGCCCACGCCGACGAGGATGGTCCGTACGGAGGGGAGGTCCTCCAGGACCTCCAGGCCCACCGTGCCCTGCCCCGCGATCACGAGAGGGTCGTCATACGGGTGGACGAAGGCGAGCCGCTCCTTCTCCGCTCGGCGGCGAGCTTCCTCGTACGCCTCCTGGTAGTCCGCGCCCGCGAGCACCACCTTCGCTCCGAGCGCCTCGGTCGCGACGACCTTCGTCGGGGAGGCGTTGGCCGGCATCACGATGGTCGCGGGGATCCCATGGGCCCGGGCCGCGTAGGCCACGCCCTGGGCATGGTTCCCGGCGCTCGCGGCGATCACTCCGCGAGAGGCCTCCTCCTTGGTCAGGTGGGCCACCTTGTTCGAGGCCCCTCGGAGCTTGAACGATCCGGTGAGCTGGAGGTTCTCCAGTTTGAGGAACACGCGGCTCCCCTCAGGTCCGAGCCCCGCGGGAGCCTCGACCATGGGCGTCCTGCGGACGATCCTTCCCAGGTGCTCCCGGGCCTCCCGGATGTCGTCGATCGTCACCGGGAACGACTTCGCCTCGGGGGCGCGGGTCGTCGGCGAGGAAGGTCCCTTCCCCGCGCCTCGGCTCGCCACGGGCGGACCGACGTGAGACCACGATATACGACTTTGCGAGCGGCCGAAATGGGCGCGGCGGCTCCGGCGACCGTTCCACGACCTCCCGTGGCACCTTAAACCCCCGAGATAGGCCTCGGTAGTGGGAGAGAACGACAATGCTCGCACTGGCCGATGTCGCGCTGACCGTATCGAACGCCGAAAGGTCGTCCAAGTGGTGGAAGGAGAAGTTAGGGTTCGCGATCCATCACGTCGGCGGGAACGCCCATGCGATCATGGTGGCCCCTCCTGGAGACAAGTTCGTCCTCCACCTGTGTGAGGGGTTCGGCGCCCTCGAACCGGGCAACACGGGGATCGCCTTCATGACGGACGAGATCGACGCGCTCGTCGCAAGGCTACAGGCAGAGGGGGTGAGGTTCACGGAGCCCATCCAGAGGTCACCCCGGGGTGCCTCGACAAAGTTCGAGGACCTGGACGGGAACGTCTTCACCTTGGTGGGGGCTCCGCCCGCCTTCGTGCGGGGGGAGGCCGAGCGGAAGGCCCCCGACGGGGCCCCTCGGAACCCGTAGGACCTCCCGAAGCCCCCGTGCGGGAGCGGGCGCACCACCCTCCAACCCCGCTCGGGCAGGAGACCCCGCCGCCTCCCAAGGCCATGCGGGGCCGCTCCCCGTAGGGTGGAGCCCTGCGATCCCGTCCGACCGAGATGGAACGCCGTTCGCCCCGAACGCGCGCGTTCGGAGAGCGCGGCAATCCTCTTGGTCCGCTTGAGGTTGGGGATTTCGGTCCCCCGCTTTTATATAGGTCACCATGTTCGACCGCGTTCACCCCCACCGAGAGGTATCGACGGAACATGGGTCGCAGGCACAAGCCCCGAAGGGGCTCGCTCGGCTTCTGGCCG
>JAKATE010000137.1 GCA_021828085.1 Thermoplasmata archaeon
CCGGCACCTCCTCCCCGCCTCCCTGGACCTCTTCGGGGGCGAGGTTCCTCCCGAGCCACCGCGCCGGCGCCACTGACCCTCCCATGGCTGCGCAGGGTGGGGCGCGCGGTCCGCTCTTCTCGGCGCTGGAGGTGCGGGTCCTCGAGCTCAACGCGGCGGCCCGTGGGCTCTCCATCGACACGATGATGGAGAACGCCGGAGCGGCCGTGGCTGATGAGGCCCGCCGCCACCTTCCCGCCCCTCCCTCCCCGGTGGGGATCGTCTGCGGCTCCGGGAACAACGGCGGGGACGGTCTCGCCGCCGCCTTCCATCTCCAGCAGATGGGGTACTCGCCGCGCGTCTGGCTGCTCGCGCCTCCCTCCCAGATCCATTCGGAGCCCGCCCGGGCGATGTGGCGGCGCGTCTCCTCCACCGCCGACCTCCGGGTGGGGGTCCCCAAGGTCGCGGAGCTCCGCGACCTCCCTCTCCTTCTGGATGCGATGATCGGGACCGGAGGGGGAGGCGAGCTCAAGGACCCCTATCGCGCGGCGGTCCTCGAGATCAACGCCTCCGGGGTGCCCGTCCTCTCGGTGGACCTTCCGACGGGGCTGGGGAGCACGACGGTCCTCCAGGCGCGCTGGACGGTCTCCCTGGAGGTCCTCAAGGAAGGGATGGAGCATCCCGCGGTCGGCGAGGTGACGGTCCGTTCCATCGGCATCCCCCCCGAGGCGCGGGACGAGACCGGCCCCGGCGAGTTCCTGCTCTTCCCGGTCCCCGGGCGAACCACGCGCAAGGGGGGCCAGGGGCGCCTCGTCGTGGTGGGGGGAGGGCCCTATGCCGGAGCGCCGGCCCTCGCCGCGCTCTCCGCGCTGCGCGCCGGCGTGGACATGGCCTTCGTGATCACCCCCGGAGGTGTCGCGGACCTGGTCCAGGGCTTTTCGCCCGAGATCATCGTCCGCGGGGTGGGACACGGGCGGATCTTCCACGAGGAGGAGGCCCACGCGCTCTGGAGCCTGGTGCAGAGCCTGCGGCCGGATGCGCTCCTCGTCGGGAACGGCGTCGGCACGGACCCCTCCACCCTCGTGGCCCTCGAGGAGCTCGTGGAGGAGGCGCTCGCGCAGGTGCCCGTGGTGCTCGATGCGGACGCCCTGCGCCTGGTGAACCACCGCCAGGGAGTTCCCTTCCGTGACCAGTCGCCCCGGCGGTTCCTCCTCACCCCGAACGCCCGGGAGTACGCGCACCTCCGGGACCCGCGCTCCCCGTCGAACGTCCCGGTCGACGCGGAGGAGGTCCGGGAGACGGCCCGTCGCCTGAGGCTCTCGCTCCTGGTGAAGGGGGAGACCGACTGGATCTCCGATGGCGTGGACCTCAAGGGGAACCGGACCCACCACCCGGCGCAGGTGGTCGGAGGGGCGGGGGACACCCTCGCCGGCGTCGTGGCGTCGCTCCTGGCCCGGGGCCGGACGCCGACGCAGGCCGCTCGCCTGGGCACCTACTGGGTCGGTTCGACGGCGTTGAGGATCTTCCCCCAGAAGAGCTACGGGATGCTCGCGAGCGACCTCACCGCCGAGCTCCCCCTCACCCTCTCCGAAGGGCTCGCCCGCGTCCAGAGCGGGTTCTGACCCCGCCCGTTGGACCCCGGGGGCCGACGCGACGCCCCGAGAGCTCACGCGTAGCGGATGCGCCCGCGGATCTCCCGGACCCGTTCGAGGACCTCGGGGGAGGAGCGGTAGGCTCGCGCGTAACAATCCACGAACACCCGGAAAAGCCGGGGGGCGTCCGGGGTGAGGGTGTTGAGGTCCTCCTCCACGAGGTGGAGGTCGATGCCCCGCTCCTCCAGCGAGGGGTCCTTCGAGCCGAGCGAGAGGTCGAGGAGGGAGAGCCGGTGACCATCCCAGAGGACGTTGGAGGCCGTGAGGTCCCCGTGGCTCAGCCCAGCCTGGTGCAGGCGTCCCAAGAGCTCCCCCCAGAGGCCGACGAGCCTCTCCCGCTCTTCCGCGGGGACCTCCGGTGCGGAGAGGTGCTCGGTGAGCGGGGTCCCGGGCAACCGCTCGAGGACGAGCACGAGCTCGCTCTCGTCGACGTCGAGGACGATGGGAGTGCGGACGCCCGCACGACGCGCCTCCCGGAGCAGGCGGACCTCGGTGCGCAGCCGTCCGGTGCGCAGACGGAGATCGAGGTCGGCCGGCCGGTAGGTCTTGGCGGGGCGGACCTTGCGAACTGCCGGGAGCCCCAGGAACTCGATGGCCTCGACCTTGGCCTCGGCCCCTTCGGCGCCGGACCAGGGGGTGCGGGGGATCGAGGGGGGGCTCATCCGGAGCGGCTCACGTCCTTCCCGGATCGATGGAGCTCGGTGCGGAGGATCGCCTCGCGCGCGAGACGGGCGGCGAGGGCGCTGGTGTTGCCCGAGTCCCAGGGGGGCGAGACCTCCATGATGTCGAGCCCGGCGAGCCTCGGAGCGGCGAGGTCGATGACGGTCTTCACGTCGAGGGGGGAGAGCCCGAAGGGCTCGGGGGTCCCGGTGGCCGGGGCGTAGGCCGGGTCGATCCCGTCGATGTCGAGGGTGATGTAGACCCGCTCGGTGTGGAGCATCTCGAGAGCGCGCTCGGTGGCCGCCCGGATCCCCTCGCGATGGATGTCGTAGGCGCTCAGGTAGCGCATCCCGATCCGGTCGTTGTCCTCCTTCTCGTCGCGCGACATGGAGCGGACCCCCAGGACGACCACGTTGGAGGAGCCGAGCCGCTCGACCATCCGTCGGGCCGAGCAGGCGTGGCTGCGGCGGTCGCCCAGGTAGACCTCCCGGAAGTCGAGGTGCGCGTCGAGGTAAAGGACCCCCAGGGAGGCGTCCCGGGGGGCCGCCTCCACGACGGGAGGGGCGCAGGCGTGGTCCCCTCCCAGCGTGATGGGGAACTTCGATCCCTCCCAGATGGGCTGGGCGAGCTCTCGCACGCCCTTCGCCATCTCCTCGGCGCTCCCGAACTCCTCCGCGTTGCCCAGGTCGTGGATCGGGACCTCGCTCAGATCGAGGCCGGTCTCGAAGTTGTACGTCTCGAAGTTCCAGGACTGTTGGCGGATGGCGTCCGGCCCGAAGCGGGCCCCCGGCCGGAACGAGGTGGTCCGGTCGAACGGCACTCCCAGGATCACGTAGCGCGCCTCGGAGAAGGAGGCGGTCGCGTCCGCGAAGGTGGTCAGCTGGGTGGAGGGCATGGCCGACCGATTCTCGGGCCGTATTTGAACAGGCCCTCGGCGCTTCCGGCCGCGCGACGAACCGCTGTCCGGGCAGCTATCCTCATAGCCCGCCCCCGGCTGCTGCGGGGTATCGGAAAGGGGGAACGGAGCATGAAGGATTTCGCGCATCTATGGGTCAAGGAGGAGGAGGACGGGGTCCTCGTGGTGACGATGAAGAACCCACCGGTGAACGCGCTCTCCACCACCCTCATGGGCGAACTGGAGTCGCTGGTGGGGACGCTGAAGGAGGACCGGGGCCGGCGGGCGGTGGTCCTCACCGGGGAGGGCTCCTACTTCTCCGCGGGGGCCGACCTGAAGGAGATGGCCTCGAAGGTGGAGAGCTTCCGGCAGGAGGCGGAGAGCATCGTCTCACGCGGGCACAGGGTCTTCCAGGGCCTGGAGGCGCTCCCGCAGCCGGTGATCGCCGCGATCAACGGTCTCGCGCTCGGAGGGGGACTCGAGCTCTCCCTCGCCTGCGACCTCCGCATTGCCGGCGACAGCGCCAAGCTCGGCGCCACCGAGGCGAACTTCGGCCTCCTTCCGGCCTACGGGGGAACCCAACGCCTTCCCCGCGTGGTCGGGCTCGCCAAGGCGAAGGAGCTCATCTTCTCCGCCTCGATGATCTCGGGGACGGAGGCCCAGCGCATCGGCCTGGTGAACCGGGCCGTCCCGGCCGGGCAGGAGCTGCGGGCCGCGAGGGACCTCGCCCACACCGTGGCGCAGAAGGCCCCCCTCGCCATCGCGGCCGCCAAGTCGGCGATCCACTACTCCCTCGACCATGACCTGGTCGACGGGCTCGCTGAGGAATCCCGGCGGTTCCGCTCGGAGGTCCTCCCGAGCGAGGACCTCCTCGAGGGGATCAGCGCCTTCCTCGAGCGGCGTCCGCCCAAGTTCGCCGGGAAGTGAGGGGTGGCGCATGAGCAGCCCCGTGGGATCCGTGAAGGAGGCGGAGCGCCCGGAGCTCGTCGCCCTCCGCGAGACGGTCGCCCGGTTCGCCCGGGAGGAGGTGGCGCCGGTCCTGAGCGAGATGGACGAGAGGGAGAAGTTCCCCGAAGGGACCGTCCGGCGGATGCGGGAGCTCGGCTTCTTCGGCGTTCCCATCCCCGAAGAGCACGGCGGGCTCGGCCTGGGGAAGACCGGCTACTGCATCCTCATGGAGGAGATGGGCAAGGTGGACGCCTCCCACGCCGCCATCCTGGGGGCCCACGTCTCCCTGGGGATGACCCCCCTGCTCTACTACGGAACCCCCGAGCAGAAGGAGCGCTTCCTCCGCCCCGCGGCCGCGGGGGAGAAGCTCATGGCCTTCTCGCTCACCGAGCCCGGCAGCGGCTCGGACTCCGGCGCCCTGGTCACCTCCGCCCGGGCCGACGGGGATTTCTTCGTGCTCAACGGGGAGAAGATCTACGTCACCAACGGCCACGAGGCCGACCAGGTCGTCGTCCTCGCCGCCAACGACGTGAAGCTCGGCCCTCGCGGAGGGATCACCGCCTTCCTCGTGCCGAAAGGCACCAAGGGTTTCCGCGTGGGACGCCTCGAGAAGAAGATGGGCCTCCACGGCACCTCCACCGCCCAGCTCCTCTTCGAGGACTGCGCGATCCCCCGCGACCAGGTCATCGGGGAGGTGGGAAGGGGCTTCATCGTCGCCATGACCGCCCTGGACGTGGGCCGCCTCTCCCTGGGGGCCGGCTCGCTGGGAGGGATGCAGGGGGCGCTCGCCGAGGCGCTGCGCTATGCGCAGAACCGGATGCAGTTCGACCTTCCCATCGTCGAGCACCAGGCCATCCAGTTCAAGCTCGCCGACATGGCCATGCACATCCACGCCCTCAAGACCATGGTCTACCAGGCGGCCGCCTTCCAGGACCGGATGGGCTACGACCCCAGGGCCTGGAACCGCGACGACCGGGC
>JAKATE010000007.1 GCA_021828085.1 Thermoplasmata archaeon
CCGATCTCGGTGTTCGAGCTGAGGCCGTCGTAGCTGGCCGTGAGCTGGTAGACCTCCGTGAAGAGCGGTCCGTTGGTCTCCGCCGTGAACGCGTCGGCCCAGAAGACGGCCTCCCCGCGGCTATCGGAGATGGTGGTGCCCATCACTGCTCCCGGGGCGTAGCTGGCGGGGGGCAGCGTGGGGTCCTCTAGGTAGTACTGGCTGAAGACCGAGACCTGGGTCACCACGGCTCCCGCCACCGGCATCCCGTTGAGGTCGACCTCGGACTGCTGGAAGAGATTGTAGAAGCCCACCGTCGTCGTGGTGAAGGTGGTCACCTCCGCGTTCCCCATATCGCAGTTGCCGTACGGATCGACCACGCAGAGGGTCAGGGTACCGGTGGGGGTCGGCGCCTGGACGGCGTAGTCCAGGAAGCTCCACGGGGGGTTCCCCCCTCCAACTCCCGTGATCAGGAAGTACCCGTACGTCGTGGCCGCATCGCCGCCCGGCGGGGTGCCGGTGCTGGGCGTGTACGTGAAGGTCCCATCGGCGGCAGTTTGCAAGGTGGTCAGGGTTCCGCCCCCGTAGGCGCCCGCGCTGGACTGCCCGGAGTACGCCTGGACGTTGAACACTCCGCCCTGTCCGTTCGAATTCAGCACCTCGAACGTGTACGTCGTGCCGGCCGTGAGGACGGGGTCTGTCAACGGTACCAGGCCGGTGCCGGTCACCAGGTCGAGACTGAAGGACGGGTTGGCCAGCGAATGACCGGCGATACCGGTCTGGCCGAAGAGGTCGTTGTCCATGGCGAGCGTGCCCATGATCCCCAGCCCCTGCAGGTAGTTCCAGCCGCTTCCGGCCGGGTTGAACAGGGTCGGGAACCAGAACGGTTCGACCGGGGCGCTGGGGACCTCGATGCTGAGGTTGTAGTAGTACCACGTGAACGAGTTCTGCGGGTAGGAGTCAAAGCTGTTGGAGACCGGCTGCATGGGAGTGAACGGGTTCAGCGAGACCGCGCCGGCCTCGTAGGCGTTGTGCGCCGCGTAGAGGAGCGGATTGATGTCTCCCATCTTCGGGTTACCGAAGGCGACGTTGGCCTGCTCCTCGATGAGGGCCCACTCCCCCGCTGCCGTGGGCGTGGCGAAGCTGGTCCCTCCGTAGAAGAGGTTCCAACCGCCGAAGGCGAACACGGTCATGTTGAACGCCGCGCTCCCTGAGATCACCGGGTCGATCTTGGAGCCCGTGGAGTAGGTGTCGAGGGCGTTCTGCCACCAGGGCTGGGTCTCGGCGAGGGATTGTCCGAAGCCGCCACCCACTGCGCCGACTTCTGTTCCACCGAGCCCGAACCCGTACGCCCAGTACGCGGTCCCACCGATTCCGGAGGCATTCGCCCAATAGCCGGTACCGACGGCCCCGAAGCAGAAGTTGAAGAAGAAGAACCCGTCACAGTAGGTGAAGGAGTTGGAGGTGACCGGGAACTCGTTCCCTCCGCTCTCCGCCGTGACCTGGGCCCCTCCCACGGAAGTCGCGCCCGGGGAATCGGCCGGCATGAAGTCATTCACCGTCGCGTAGACCCCGCCGCTGTCGCCGGAGGCGAAGAAGTTCGTGACCCCCACGGCGTTCTCGAGGGCAAGCTCCTGGTCCTCCACGGTGATGTACATGGGGCTCCCGTCAAAGTAGGAGTACTCCTCCCCAGAACCGTAGCTGTTCGACGTGATGGTGATGGAGCAAGCGCCTTGGGAGGCTGAGCCTTCGACGATGTAGATGCCCGCGCCGTTCAGGGTGGCGGTCGTGGGGCAGATCCCTCCCGTAGAGCCGAGGGAGAGGTACTGGGCCACATCCGCGTACGCCTGGTCGAAGGCGGAGAAGTAGCCCGGGTACGGGATCCCGATGACGTCGATGTGCGCCCCCGGCGCCATCGCCGCGGCGTACTCGACATCGAGCTCGGTCTCCAGGGTCCAGCCTGCGAACTCCCCGTTGAGGATGCAGTTGTTCAGGTTGGTGTTGGGGAAGAAGGCGGAGGGGGTGTTGATGGCGATCTGGGTGAGCCGGTTGAGCAGCTGGCTGGGATTCCCGAAGGTCTGCTGGGACCAGGAGGCGAAGTCGCTGGGGAGTCCACAGCCGACCTCGATGAGGGCAATGGTGATCCCCTGGCCCTTGTCCGGCTCGGACTGGATCGTGTTCAAGCCGTTCCAGAGGTTCGTTGCTCCGGTCAGGGCATGCATCGTCGAGGGGAAGAGGAACTGGTAGTCCCCGCAGATCCCATCGAAAGCGCACGTGAAACCGAAGGGGGAGAAGTTCGTCCACAGGAAGGACCCGTTCCGGATGGCCTGGTTCGCGTCCAGCGACTGCGGGCAGTTCCCGAAGACCCCGAACGCGCAGTTGAGATTGGAGGAGGGAACGCTCGTATTGGCGAGGCTCCCGGGAGTGGAGGGTTGGGCGGGAACATAGCTCGGGTAGAGTCCCAGGGGCATCGCCAGGTTCGGCGTCGCGGGCAGACCGTCCAGCCCCGCGATGCCGTTCACCGCGGTGGCCAGGCTCTGGGGAAGCTCGGCCGGGGCGGTGTTGGCGTAGAAGACCGGCCCGACATTGACCGAGCCGACCGCTCCGCTGTCGTTCCCGAAGCTCGGGTTCCAGACCCCGCGGGACTGATAGGTCGCCTGGTAGGACTGGAAGTGCGTGTTGAAGGCGAGCGCGAGCTGGGAGACGGTCCCGGTGGCCGTCAGGGTGAGCTGCGTGTTACTCCCCTGCACCGATAGCCCGAAACCCTCGAGGTAATGGACCAACACCCCGTACGAACTACTCCCATAGATGGTCCCCAACTGGGAGGCCGACAGGAAGTGGCGATAGTCCGGCGAAGCGGGATTGTTGATCTCGTTGACGAGGGTCTGAAGGTTACCAGAGGGGGTCAGCGTGACCGTCACCGTCTGAGCGGCGTTCGGGTCGTAGGACCTCGGCACCGGCACGATGGTGAGATTCCCCAAGGGGGTGGGTCCGGCCGGATTGAGGTTCGCCGAACTTCCCGAGACCGTTGTGAGTGGTCCGGAGACCGACGCCGCCGTAGGCGGCGCGCTCGCCGGGGCGCCGTTCGACGCCGATGCCGGGGGGAGGAGGGCCACTACGGCCCCGACTGTGCTGAGGACCATCACCACCGCGATCGTTACGGCGGCGAGGCTCCGTCGATTCCACGCGCTTTCTCTCATGCTTTCCGTCCGCCCCCTCGCAAACGGAGGTGGGCCGCGGCCCATCATCGTACACCAACATAAATGTTGTCATGCCGTTGTAAGGCTTCACAATACCGTTCTGATATGGGCAAATACCCCGTCGCTCAGCGGCTCGCAGCGGTCCCAAGGGACCCGCTCGAGGGTTGCCCCGGAGGGTTCCCCCTCCCGTCCCTCGGGGGAGACTGGAGCGGTTGCTCGACGCGGGGCGGACTACTCCAGGGCCCCCCACTGGACGCTCTCCTGCCTTGTCCGGAACCGGAAGGAGGGGACCTCCGCTCTCCCCGTGTCCTGGCCCAGCGCGGTGAAGCGGGTCCACCGGAGGTCCCTTGGAGGCTCAGGGCCCACCGGCACCGAAAGCGCCCGGGAAGGCACGATCCCCCCCGCCCTGCCCGAAAGCGGAGGGACGCCTCGGCAGGGGCCCACGGAGCCTCCGGGTCCGGGCCCCGACCTGGTGTCAGGGGCCGGCGCCCTTCGGAGCAGGGTTTCAGGCGATGACGCGTACCCCAAGGCGGGTACCGGGGCCTTGGATCTTGCCCCCGGCGTGCGGGGCGCCGGGACGCTCACCGGGTCTTTTCATACCTCTCCTCGAACTCCTGGGCCAAGCCCGGAAGGTCGAGAAGGATAGCGTGGGATCCTCGAGCCTCTTGGAGGAGCCCGGAGGTGAACCCGCTGCGGGAGATCAATGCGAACCGCACGCGCCTTCCGTGAAGCCCCTCGACCAGGGCGCGCTTGCGTCGGAGGTCCCAGAACAGCGCCCCGCCCACGGGCTCGCGGGCCTACTTCACCTCCCCGAGGATCACTTCGTCCTTCCCTTCGGCGACCACATCGATATCGTCCCCCCGTCGGTTCCACCAGCGGCCGATCCGCTCGAAGTCGACCGGGATGCCCTGGGGAGACGAGCCGCTGAGGAGGACTAGGGCCTCCAGGGCGATCCGCTCGAACCGCACCCCGGCATGAGCACCGGGCCCCGCTTCGATCTCCCGCAGGGCCCGGTCCGAACGCCCCAGCTCGAGCAGCGGCCGACTTCCGAACACGAAGTGGAAGTAGAAGAACGGGTCGTCGAACACGTACCTCGCCTGTCGACGTACCCCACAGACCGGGTTCTCCATCTGGAGGAGGGCGAGATCCTCCCTCAAGGTCTCCAGATAGGGGCCCAGCCCTCCCTTCCGGACCCCCACCTTGCTCTCCAGTCTGCGCAGATCGTGCGTCCCCTGTCCGATCTCGTAAAGGATCGGGTTGTATCGGGCCGGCGACTTCAACTCCAGCCGAAGCAGGTTCTGCGGCTCCTCGACCAGGGGGGGAGATGGGCTCGAGGAGGGCGCGCCGGAGGATCCGCGTCCAGGAAGCCGTACTCCCGCGCCAACTCCCCGACCTCGATGATGCGTCCCGTCCTGGCCAGCTTCCGGCGATCTAGCGCCAGGTTGACGATGGCCCTGCCGATGTACTCGGGGGTCTGCGTCTTCCTCTGGAGGATCTCCGGAGGGACGTCCGTCATCCGCTCGGTCCGCGTCCAACCGGGACTGACCGCGACAGCCGAGATTCCTCGGGGCTTGAGCTCGAGAGCGAGGCCATAGACCATGCGGCCGACTCCCGCCGAGGCCACGTCAAAGAAGAGGTCGCAGAGGTAGCGGTTGCGGTTCCACCAGAGCGTGTTGACGATGAGGCCGCCCTTTCGCTTCGTCATCAAGGGGATGGAATGGAACGTGGTCAACAGGGTGGAACGCAGGTACCCGGTGAAGAAGCGGTACCAGTACTCCTCGAAATCGTGCTCCCAGAACGGGAAGCCATCGTACGTTTCGATCTTCCTGCGACCCTCTTCCCCTGCGAAGGCGTTGTTGACCAGGATGTCCCGGCGCCCGCTCCGTCTGCGGGTGGCCGACCCCAGCTTACGAACATCTCTTTCCTGGGCGTGGTCGCACCGAATCCCGATGCCTATCCCGCCTCTGGCGGTCACCTCCTCGGCCGTGTCCTCCACGGTCCCCGGAAGCCCTTGCGTCGTGCGCCTGCCTCGAACGCTTCGCCCGTGACGTAGACGGTCGCCCCCGCTTCTCCCAGGACGAGAGCGATGCCCTTCCCGACGCCCCGGGTCGAGCCCGTAACGAGGGCGACCTTCCCTTGTAGGCCGCTGCCTCATGGGAAGGGTCCGCCAGGCATGAGAACGGCATCCTGCTTGACAAATTGAACCTACCCGCCGGCTCCTCGCCCCTGGGGAAGGGGCCGGTGCGTGCCGCGGGAGGGGGATGCTCCCTCCCCCTCGTTCAGGCCCCGACCCTGGGTGGACCTTTGAATACGTATGTTTGCGCATGCGGACACCGGGATTTGAACCCGGGTTGCAAGCTTGGGAAGCTTGCGTGCTAACCACTACACTATGTCCGCGCCGGCCCGCCCCAGAAGGGCGGGCCGCTAAGAAGCTTGAGAACCCCCGGGGGACCGACGGCGTTCACAGGAAGAAACCGACGGATTCCGTGGAGACTCCGGTCACGGCCCCCGTGACCAGGTCCTTGTTGCTGAGGAGGCCCTCGGTCCCCCCGGAGAGGAAGCCGCTCCGGGAGAGCAGTTGACGCGCGCGGGCCGGGTTGTTCACCGCAAGGCCCACGAGGACCTTCTGCCCCTCCCGGGTGACCAGGATCGAGGCGGAGAGGATGTTGACCCGGTGCCGGGCCAGGAGCTCGAGGACCTTCAGGAAGGAGCCGGACCGGTCCTCCACATGCACCACCACGAGATCGTAGGCGTCCACCTTGTAGCCCGCCTTGCGCAGGAGCCAGAGCGCCCGCTGGGTGTCCGCCACCACGAGCCGGACGTAGCTCCTCTGGCCCAGGGAGGAGAGCGAGAGCGCCGCCACGTTGAACTTGCCCTCCGCCAGCACCCGGGCCACCTTCTGCAGGGAACCGGGGCGGTTCGAGACCGTCAGGGCCACCTCTTCCACCGTCATTGGAAAGCGCCAGCACGGAGGCGGCCTTTAATGATTCCCCCCCCAGGCCTTCTCGAGGGAGCCCTGCGAGAAAGGTTTTAAGAGAGGATGGGCGGTTGTTTTACCTACCCGTCGGCCCCCTCACCGCCGGGAACCCCCGCATGGAGAGACCCCGTCATCCCCGCCCCCGGCGCCTGGGCCGTCGTCTCCGCCAGCGCAGGGGGGTCGCCGCCGCCATCGGCACGCTCCTCGCCCTCCTGGTCTTCATGAGCCTCTTCGGGCTGTTCGTGACGCAGTTCGTCCCCCTCTGGATGATGGACAACGAGGCCAGCTTCACCTCCTCGGTCCAGGCGGAGTTCGGCTCCCTCCAGCAGAACCTCGACCTCCTCGCCCTCGACGCCGCCCCCGGCCGGAGCCTCTCCGGGGCCGTCACCATGCAGTCCGGCAACGTCCCCATCCTCGCCCAGCCCACCCAGGGCATCCTTTCCTACACCAACGAGCCCGCCCTCTACACCAACGTCTCGTTCAACCTCACGGGCCTCGCCCCGCCGACCGGGGTGGGGGAGCATAACTTCTTCCAGAACTTCACCAGTGGGGAGATCTCCATGCAGATCCCCAACCGCTACTACGTCCCGACCTACTTCGGACTGAGCGACGGGGCGGTGGTCGCCCAGCAGAGCTCGGGCTCGTCCACCATGCTCTTCTCCCCCGGCTTCGAGGGGACCCTGGTGGGGAGCACCACCTCCCTCTATCTGACGCTCTTCCAGGTGCTCGGGAACAACACCCAGACCACCTCCACCGGGACCCAGCAGGTCTTCGAGACCTACCTGGCGGCCCAGAGCTACCAAGGCGCTGATACCTCCGTGGCGCTCAACTTCACCACGGCCTTCCCCTGTGCCTGGATCAACTACCTGGGCGTCGCCTTCAAGGCCTCCGGGATCACCCCCACCGTCACCTCCCCCCTCGCGGCAAGCTGCCCGGCCGTCCTCCCCATCGGGAGCCTGGCCCCGATCCAGGTGGCCTTCCCGCGGGTCGACAACCTCTCGGTGACCATCGTCTACTTCAACGTGGCCGTGGGAGGCATCCCGGCATGACGGCCGCGGGGTCCTACCGGGTCCGCGTCCCCAAGGCCCGGAGCCAGGGGATCGCCGACCTGACCCGCGGGGAGCTCTCCAAGCTCTCCCCCGCCCTGGAGAAGTCCGTCCGGGGTGGGGCCGACCTCCCCGGGATGTACATCACGGCGGTCCCTCCGCTCCCCGAGCCCGCGGTGATGACCCAGATCGAGTTCCTCGCCGTCCAGCCACCGTACTCCTTCGCCCGGATGACCTACAACGAGCGGCGCAAGGAGTACCTCTACGAGGTCATCGAGCCGCAGTTGAGCTCGGGCGAGGCGGCCCTCCTCAAGCATCTGAAGGAGACTTTGGTGCACATCCTCGGCTCGGAGGCGTCGGTCCTGAGCGCCTCGGACAAGCGGGGGTACCTGAGGGCGAGCGTGGAGAACTATCTGCGCACGCGCCACGTGACCCTTTCGCCCCTCTCCCTCGAGCGCCTCAACTACTACATCCTGAGGGACTTCGTGGGCTACGGCCCCGTGGACGTCCTCATCGCCGACGAGTCCATCGAGGACATCTCCTGCGACGGCGTGGAGATCCCTCTCTACATCTTCCACAAGCGCTACGAGTCGGTCAAGACCAACGTCATCTTCGACACCGAGGAGGTCCTCAACAGCTTCGTGGTGAGCCTCGGGCAGCGCTGCGGCAAGCAGGTCTCCGTCTCGAACCCGATCCTGGACGGCACCACCACCGAGGGGCACCGGGTCCAGGCCACCTACGCCCGGGAGGTCACCACCCGGGGGGCGAGCTTCACCATCCGCCGCTTCAAGGAGAAGCCGTTCACCCCCGTGGACCTCATCCTGCAGGGGACGGCCAGCGAGGAGATGGTCGCCTACCTCTGGCTTGCGGCCGAGAACGGCGAGAGCATGATCATCTGCGGCGGGCCGGCCGCCGGCAAGACCTCCACCCTCAATGCTGCCGCCCTGTTCATCCCCCCCACGGCCAAGGTCGTCTCCCTGGAGGACACCCGGGAGGTCAACCTCCCGCACGAGAACTGGATCCCCGGGGCGACCCGGAGCGGGAGCGGCGACCGGGGTCCCGACGGGAAGGCCGCCGGGGAGGTCGACATGTTCGATCTCGTCCGGGCCGCGCTGAGGCAGCGGCCGAACTACATCATCGTCGGAGAGGTCCGGGGGAAGGAGACCTACACCATGTTCCAGGCCATGGCCACCGGGCACACCACCTACTCGACGATGCACGCGGACAGCGTGAAGAGCATGGTGAACCGGCTGGAGAACCCTCCCATCAACACCCCGCGCATCCTGCTCAGCGCGCTCAAGAACGTCATCATCCAGGTGCAGGCGCGCAGCGGCAACTCGGTGGTCCGCCGGGTCCGCCAGATCCTCGAGATCGTCGGCTTCGAGCCGGAGACCAACGAGCTCATCACCAACACGGTCTACGAATGGGACCCGGGGAAGGACAAGTTCACGTTCAAGGGCCACAGCTTCCTGTTTGACAACCTGATGGAGCTCAAGAACCTCACCCACGAGGAGATGGAGGCGGAGTTCCGTCGCCGCGTGGCGGCGGTCCACTACATGGCGGAACACAAGCTCACCGATTACCGCCAGATCTGGCAGATCATCACCAGCTACTACAAGGACCCGGCCGAAGTGATGCAGCGCATCGGATACGTCCCCGAGGTGACCGCGTAGGATGGCGCCGCCGGACGTGGACAGCACCTTCCAGCGGCTCGAGGCCACCGAGCGCCAGCTCTACACCACGCACGCGCGAACGGTGGAGAGCGGGGGGAAGCCGGCCCGGCCGGTCCGCGTGAAGCGCGGAGCTCAGCCGGACTTCCCTGGCCTCACCGCGCTCCAGGCCGTGGCCTGGAAGACCTTCAAGGAGCGCGCCCGACGCTCCCCTTCCAACAGCCCCACCCTCGAGGAGGACCTGCTCAAGGCCCACCTCCGGCTGCGGGCGGACGAGTACGTCGCCTATGTGCTGTTCATGACCTGGGCGGTGCTCTTGCCGCTCGGCATCGTCATCGGGGCGGTGATCTACGTCTTTTTGGGGATCGTGGCCGGCCTGGGGGTCCTGGCGATCCTCCTGGGGGCTCTCCTCGCCGTCGTCGTGGTGGTGATGGGCTACGTCTCGCTCAAGGGCGGCCCGGCGTCGCGGGCCAAGTCCCGGGGCAAGAAGATCGACCTGAAGATCTCCTCCTCCATGAGTTTCATCTCGGCCATGGCCAGCGCCGACGTGAACGTCGACGCGATCTTCAAGGAGCTCGCCAAGCAGAAGATCTACGGCGAGGTGGCCGAGGAGGCCGCCTGGATCACCCGCGACACGGAGCTCCTCGGCGTCGATATCCTGACCGCCATCAAGGACGGGGCGACGCGCACCCCGTCGAAGCGCTTCCAGGACTTCCTCCAGGGCGTGGTCACCACCGCCACCAGCGGCGGGCAACTCAAGCCGTACTTCCTGCTCAAGGCCGAGCAGTACGAGCGCGAGAACAAGCTCGAGCTGCTCAAGCGGATGGAGACCCTCGGTCTGCTGGCCGAGATCTTCGTGACGACCGTGGTGGCCTTCCCGCTCTTCCTGGTCATCATGCTGAGCATCTTCGCCATCGTGGGCAACTACGGGGCGACGGTGATCACCTTCCTCTGGGCCATCGTGGGCGGCTTCATCCCCATGGGCGAGATCGGTTTCCTGGCCTTCATCTACATGATCATGAAGGAAGGGGCCTAGATGCCGGCGGAGTACTCGACCCCGGGAAAGACGCTCTCGCCCAGCCGCCGGAACGCTCGGGCCTCGGCCATGGCTCGCCGCCAGATCGAGACGACGCAGCCGAGCTCCGGTTTCAAGGACATCTATCTGCTCTACGCGGGGGCCGGGGTCTTCGCGGGCTTCCTCGTGCTCGCTTTCCTCGCCGCGACCGGTCACATCTCCTTCGAGTTCCGGGCCGGCGAAGGGGCCGTCAACTCGGGGATCGACTTCGGGGTCCTCGGGACGCTGGCGCTCTTCCTCCCGTACGGGCTCGTGGCCACCCGTCGCGCCTCCCGGATCGAGCAGATCGAGGCGCGCCTCCCGGACTTCCTGCGGGACGTGGCCGAGGCCGGGCGCTTCGGCATGACGCTCCCGGAGGCCATCATCGTGGCGAGCAAGGGCCGCTACGGCCCCCTCACGGAGGAGATCCAGCACATGGCCAGCCAGCTCGAGTGGGGGGTCCCCGTCGCCCAGGCGCTGCGCCTGTTCGAGGACCGGATCCGCACCCCGCTCACCAGCCGCGTGGTGAGCATCATCGTCAAGGCCAACGAGGCCGGCGGCAACGTCGCCGACGTGCTCAACATGGTCGCCCACGACACCCGGGAGGTCCAGCTCTCCGAGGAGCAGCGGAGGATCACGATGGTGACCTACCTCACGGTGATCTACATCTCCTTCGGGGTCTTCCTGGCGACCATCCTGATCATGGCCTTCACCTTCCTCCCACAGATGGTGACGGCCTCCCAGGGCCTCGCCAACGTGGCCTCCGTCGGGGCCGCGGTGGGGATCTCCTCGCAGTACATCCCCGCCGTCTTCCTGGCTTTCCTCGCCGCCGTCATCGCCCATGCCCTGGGCGACGGGATGATGGCCGGTGTGATCCACACGGGCCGGCTGGAGGAAGGGATGATCCACGCGAGCGTGATGCTGATCGTGGGCTGGGGGCTCATGCGCTTTGTGGTCCCCGTCCTCAACGCTTGAAGGAAGGTACCGATCATGCCGGAGAACGCGAGCAACGAACCCGAAGGCGCCCCGTCGCCGCGCAAGGAGAACTTCCCCCTCCATCTCAAGATGGCCGCGGCGCTCGCCCCCTCCAAGGGGAGCGTCCGGCCGGTCCGGCTGGCCCGGCTCGGGTTCGGCGAGGCCGGGCCGGAAGGGGACGCGGCCACCCCCAAGCCCCCCCTGCCGGACAACGAGTCCACCGAGATCGAGACCTACCCGGCGCGCGACCCGTACTCGTTCATCCGCGTGAGCTACAACAACTTCCGCAACGAGTACCTCTACGAGGTCATCGAGCCGCCGCTCAGCGGGGAGGAGGCCAACCTCCTCAAGGAGCTCAAGGTGGCCCTCATCGACCGGTTCCGTCCCCTTCCCGACCTCGACGAGGAGACCAAGCGGCGGGAGATGCGCCGGATGGTCGACGAGCAGTTCCAGCTCTGGCAGGTCTCGCTCTCCCCGCTCATCAAGGGCCGGATCCTCTACTACCTCGAACGGGACTTCATCGGCTACGGGATCATCGACGCCCCCATGGTCGACCCCGAGGTGGAGGACATCTCCTGCGACGGGGTGGGGATCCCGCTGTACATCTACCACCGCAAGCACCAGTCGATCCGCTCGAACCTGAAGTTCCGCGACTCCGCCGACCTCGACGCCTACGTGGTCTGGCTGGCCCAGCGCTCGGGCCGGCACATCTCGGTGGCGAGCCCCATGCTCGACGCCACGGTCCCCGACGGGAGCCGTCTGCAGGCGACCCTCGGAACCCACGTGACCAAACGCGGGAGCTCCTTCACCATCCGGCGCTTCCGCGACAACCCGTTCACCCCGGTGGACCTGCTCAAGTTCAAGACCATGAGCCCCGAGATGATGGCCTACCTCTGGGTGGCCATCGAGAACGGGCAGTCCATGATGGTCTGCGGGGGAACGGCGTCGGGCAAGACGACCACGCTGAACGCCGTGCTGCTGTTCATCCCCCCCCAGATGAAGATCGTCAGCATCGAGGACACCCGGGAGCTCAACCTCCCGCACGAGAACTGGATCCCCTCGCTGACCCGGGGAGGCTTCGGAAGCAAGAACGTGCTCACCGGGAAGGCCCCGGGGGAGATCGACATGTTCGACCTGCTCGCCGCAGCCCTGCGGCAGCGTCCCCAGTACCTGATGGTGGGGGAGGTGCGGGGCGCCGAGGCGTTCATCGTCTTCCAGGCCATGGCCACGGGGAAGACCTGCTACACCACCTTCCACGCCGAGTCCGTGAGCGCCATGGTCCACCGGATGGAGAACCCGCCAATCTCCCTGCCACGCTCCCTCGTCGCGGCCCTCAACCTGGTGCTCCTCCAGAAGCAGGTGAAGGTCGGGACCAAGATGACCCGGCGCGTCCAGGCCCTCACCGAGATCGTCGGTCTCGACCCGGAGACCAACGAGCTCATCACCAACGCGGTCTACAGCTGGAACCCGGCGGACGACACCTTCCTGTACAGCGGGCACTCCTACATCTACGAGCGCGTGGCGATCACGAAGAACTGGTCCATGCGCGAGATGGACCGCGAGGTCAAGCGCCGGACCGAGATGCTCGAGTACCTGCGCTGGAAGGAGGGGCAGGCGACGCGCCAGAACCCCTTCTCGCACCGCGACGTGGGTCGCCTCGTGGCCTCCTACTACAAGGACCCCCAGGCCGCCGTAGAGGAGGCCCGGGCCGAGATGGGGCGGGGGAAGAGCCCCCCGACGACGTCGGGCACCGTCCCCCGGGCGATCCCCGCGCAGCGGTAGCGGCTCCGACGCGGACCGCGGGCTAGTTCTACTTTGACAGTCACCCTGACCTCACCCGGGCAACCTCACGGGGGGTAGCCGAGCCCTTCGGGTGGAACTCCCGCTTTCAAGATGCCCTCCGGAGACTTCCCCGCATGGGAGCCTCCCCCCTGCGCGCTGACGAGCCCCCCCGGACCCTCGCCGACCTCAACCCCGAGACCCGGGAGCCGTGGTATCCGGACTTCGACCGCTACTTCCAGACCTACGTCCCCCTCTTCGACCTCGACGGGACCGGTCGCACAGCGGAGCAGGCCCGCCGCTACGCCTGGGGCCTCCTCGGCAACGAGGAGGTCAAGTCGATGGAACCCATCGCCGAGCGCACCGCCACCCCCTACCACCGGACCCAGCACTTCATCACCGACTCCCCCTGGCCCCCCGAGATCGTCCAGCTCGCCCACGCGAAGGACATGGGGAGCCGTTTCGCCTCCCCGAACGGGGTCCTGGCCCTGGACGATGAGGGGGACCCGAAGAAGGGGGACGACTCCGCGGGGGTGTACCGCCAGTACTGCGGGAACCGAGGGAAGGAGGAGAACTGCCAGGTGGGGGTCTGCCTCTCCTACGTCCGTCCCGACCCCGAGCGCTACGCCGACATGGAGAGCTTCGGGATGGGGATGCAGCTCTACCTCCCGAAGGAGAGGGCGGAGGATCCCGTCCATCGCGAGAAGACCCACGTGCCCGAGAAGATCCAGTACGAACCGAAGTGGAAGATCGGGCTCGGCCTGATCGACCGGGTCCTCGCGCTGAAGCTCCCGCACCGGGCGGTGGCGGCTGACGCGGACTACGGTCGGGCGGGGGACTTCCGCAAGGCCCTGCGGGACCGGAAGGAAGCGTATGTGCTGGGCGTGCAGCCGACCCAGACCGAGGTGGGGGTGCTCGGGAAGGACGGACGTCCGGCGGAGCCGCGAAAGCTCTCGGAGGTGGCCAAGGGGCTCCCCGAGAAGGCGTGGAAGAAGGTGGTCTGGTCGCAGGGGACGAAGGGGAAACTGACGATGGAGGCGGCCCGGCTCCGGGCCCAGGTGTGTGCCGAGGGGAAGCCCATCGAGAAGGAGGAGGTCTGGGTGGTCTTCGAGCGGAGGGACAACGAGACGAAGGCCTACGTGGTCTGGGGGCTGGCCGAGCTGGGGCTGCGAGCCCAGGTGCAGCTGATCCGGGCCCGTTGGGGGATCGAGCTGTGGTTCGAGCACGGGAAGAGCGAGCTGGGGCTGGACCAGTTCGAGGGACGGACCTGGCCGGGTTGGCACCACAACGCGACGATGGTGATGCTGGCCCACGGGTTCTTGACGATCGAGAGGTCTCGGGGGAAGGGGAAGAAGGGGGAGCCGCTGCCGACGTTGCCGGCGGTGAAGCGCGGGGTGCAGCACCGGGTGTCGTTCGAGTTGGGAACGCGGCTGGTCGAGGAGGAGGGTCGGGACCGGCGTGAGCGGCTCCTCATCACGTTCTGTTACGCGATGGGGAGGCCCCCGAAACTGACGAAGGACGGGCACATCTTCGTGTCGAGCGACTGGCGGGACTACTTGGACGCTCCTCGCTGGTGAGGGGCGCTCCCGGCGGGAGCGGTGGGCGAGAGCCCCGTTACCGGGCCGTGAGGCTGGCTTCGCCGCGGACGGAGAGCGCGGCCCATCCCCCTGACGAGAGGGGGAGGGGATACCCGCTTCCTCCGGCCCTCGGAGACGTGCCCCGCGAGAGCGGCCGCTATCGGACGGGCTGAGAGACTGTCAAAGTAGAACTAGGTCTGGTGGCGGACCCCAAGGATATCTGCCCCGCGCGGTAGGGCCCACGTGTTGCCACCCCCTCCCCGGAACGTTCTGCCCTCGTACCCCGCCCGCCCCTCGCGGGCCCGGGCGCGCGCCCGCGCCCGGACGGCCCAGAGCGCCCTCGCCTACCTCCGGTCCGAGCTGCTCCCCCACCTGGGGCGCGGATCGGCCCCGCTGGCTGAACGGCTGACCGCGAGCGCCCCGAACGGCACCTTGGAGGCCCTCGGCGAACTCCCCCTGCGGGAGCGCCAGGAGCTCCTCCTCCTGCTCGAGCGCTCCCTGGAGGACCGGTCCCGTTCGCCTGCCCCTGACGTGGCCGTCCTCCTCGCTGGAGAGCTCGCCCGGACGTCCCGGGTCCCCTCCCGCGGACCGGTCCTTCCCGCACGGTGAGCCTCCCGCGGCCCGGTCCGACCGCTCCCTCCCGGCGCAGGACGCGGGCCCCTGGGCCGCGCAGGAAGGGTACGGACCCCGACCCGCAGGGATTTGGGCTCTGCCTCCCTCCCCCGTTCCATGATGCCGACGACCGACCAGCCGAAGACGGTGGGTTTCGTGGGACTAGGGGGCATGGGACGGCGGATCGCCTCCCGCCTCCTCGCGGCGGGGGTTCCCCTCGTCGTGCACAACCGTACGCCGGAGAAGGTCCGGGAGCTCGAAGCGGCCGGCGCCCACGTCGCGAAGAGCCCCCGGGAGGTGGGGAAGCAGGCGGACGGGGGAATCGTCTTCACCATGACCTCCGACGCGAAGAGCCAACGGAGCGTGCTCCTGGGACGCTCGGGCGTCGCCCAGGGTCTCCTTCCCGGCGGGCTCGTGGTGAGCCTCTCGACCATCGCACCGGAGGAGTCGGAGAGGCTCTCCCGGGAGCTCCACGAGCGGGGGCTGCGCTACGTGGAGGCCCCCGTCGGCGGGAGCACCGAGGCGGCCGAGGCCGGCGGGCTCGCCATCTACGCCGCCGGGGAGCCGGAGGACGTGGAGCGGGTGCGGCCGTACCTGGAGAGGTTCTCCCGCCGCGTCTTCGTCTTCTCCCGGGTGGGCCAGGGGGCCACGGCGAAGCTCAGCGTGAACCTGCTGATGATCTCCTACCTCGGCGTCGCCCGGGAAGCGCTGGCGCTGGGGGAGAAGCGCGGTCTCACGCGCGAGCAGATGCTCGAGCTCCTGCTCGACGGGAGCTCCCACTCGCGGGTGCTGGAACTGAAGGCCGGACTGCTCCGGTCGCGCAGCTACCAGCCGGCCAGCTTCTCGGTGGAGCTCGCCCTCAAGGACGTCCGGCTGGCCCTCCAGGCGGCCAAGACGGCCGGCCTCCCGACCCGCTGGGGGAAGGAGGCCACGCAGGCGGTCCGGCGCGCCGTCGAGGAGGGGAGGGGGAAGCTGGACTTCGCGGCGTTGGCCGACCCGACGCTGGAGCCCCCCCGGGAGCGCCCCGAACCCCCCGCCGGGCCCCTTCCTCCCTCCCCTCCCTCATCCCCGCTCGAGGGCGCAGGTGAGGCAGTGGGCCCCGCCGAAGGCCCCGGTGAGGTTGGATAGGGCGACCTGCGTCGCCTCGAGCCCCGCCTCCCGGGCTTCCGGCTTGGCCGGGAAGAAGCTCCCGTTGGCTCGGAGCTCCCCGAACTCCCAGCTCGCGCGCACGAGGAGCCGGTGGTACTTGCCCGGGTTGCGCTCCGCCGCGCGCTGAAGGTTGACCAGGACGGCGCGGGCGTTCCCCGCCACGTCGGGCACGACCACCCGGCGGTCCCGGATGGTGAGGAAGTTGCTCGCGTAGCAGAGCTGCTCGAGGGTGCTCAGCGGGATGAGGTCGAAACCATGGTCCCCCGTCAGGTACCGGTCGAGCCGCGTGCGCCGCCCGCGCAGGTAGCGGCCGGCCTCGTTGCGCCGGTAGACGTCCACCCGGGCGCCCTGGAGCATCTCCGGATAACCCACCGCGAGACCGGCGCCGGCGAAGTTGAGGTAGGTGTCCAGGTGCATGTTCACCATGGGGTCGGGGGAGTCGAGCAGCGGATGGCGCGGCTGGTGGACTACGCCGACCTCGGGGAAACCGATCCCCGAGGAGAGGATCTCCTGGACCGCGGCGGGGCTGGTCCGGTCGCCGGTGCCGAGGAGGGCGAAGTCGCCGGCCGGCAGGAAGTCCCCTCCCTCGAAGGTCCCCCGCCGGACGGAGAGGACCGGCTCCTCCCCCAGCGTGGCCCAGGCGAGGGCGGTGAGCTCGGTCTCCCTTCGCCGCTGCGGCTTGGCGGGCCGGGCGAGGATGATCCCCCGGTCCCCCACGGCCTGCTGGTCCCTCAGGAAGAACAGGTTGGTGAGCGGGACTCGCAGCGTGGTGAAGGGGAGGACGCTCCGCGCCCCCTTCTTCCGGACCAGGGTGATGGAGGGGGAGAGGGTCAGGACCTCGAGCAGCTGGTCCCGGTCGAGGAGCGGGAGGTTGTCGGAGAACTCGCGCCGGGCCCGGCGGGCGCCCGGGCCGAGGAACTGGACGGTCTGGACCGCGCGGCGCAAGAGCTCCTCGGAGAGCGAGGGGTCGCGTCCGGCCCCCTCGAGCAGGATCTCGTCGAGATAGCGAACCTCGACACCGAAGCCACGCCGAAGCGTTTCCACCAGTTCGTCGTGCTCCCGACGGGCTCGCGCGAGGGAGAAGACCCGCTCGTAGAGGGAGGAGTACGGCTCCAGCAGCCCGAAGAAGACCTCGAGGCCGGGGCGGCGGGCCACCACCCGGCGCAGGGGACCCCACTCGGCCCGGACCGATGCGCTCCCCATGCCTGTCCCTCGGGCCCCCCCGGGAGGGCGTCAGCGCCCGGGGGGCTATAACGCGGTCAGGCGGATCGAGGGCGCGGCCGTCTCACTTGTAGGTGGAGTGGTGGACGTTGTTCTCGTCGTCCACGATGGTGATGCACTCCCCCTCGCACTCGAAGAGGCAGGCCTCGCAGACGATGCACTCGGGGCCGTTGATCACCTTGGACTTCTCGGCCCTGAAGTTGAACTTGGCGGCCACCGCCGGGTCATCCTCGACGCCCGGGAACTGGTCGCGCGGGACCATCTCGAAGACCGTCACGGGGCACACGTCACGGCAGTGGGTGCAGCCAGTGCACTTGGTATGAGCGACTTCGACGGAGACCACGTATGGTCACCTCTTTTGCGTACCGATAGGGAACCGCTATTTGAGCGGAGCGTAGCCCAAGGGGCGACGTGGGATGGGTTAGCATGAGGCTCGCCCCATCTCCCAGGGCGGGGAGGGCCCGTTCGCGGGACCCGCTCATCCTCCGGCGGCCCGCGCGGCCCGGCGTGCCTTGCGGCGGGCCCGCGCGTTGTCGATGGGCTGGGGACCCGCGGGCGTCGCCTCGCGGGGACGCGCAAGGGAGGCGGCCTCCCGGGGGATGCGCTCCTCCACCCGTCCCCCCACGAACCGGACGAGCAGCTCGAAGGCGAGCCGCCCCGGGTCGGTGAGCACCAGGCTCCCCCCGAGCGCCCGGGCGAGTTCACGGGCGGCCCGCTCATAGGCCGGGTCGTTGGAGCGCAGGAGGACGATCGTGGAGGCGAGGGGAGAGACCCGGCGGAGCTCCCGGGCACGGGAGAGCGCATAGGCCTCTGCCCGGTCCAATTGCCCGCTGAGCACGCGCCCGTCCTCCGCGCTGTACGCCTCCGGGAGACCGTCGGTGAGGAGATAGAGCTCCTTGCGGCTGGCGCGCGAGCCCGCGAGCAGGCTGTGGGCGACGTGGAGCGCCTCCCCCGTGTTGGTGAACGCCCCCGGCGAGGCCTCCCACAGGCTCACCAGGTCCCGGACCCGGACCTCGTTGTCGAAGGTGGCCACGTCGATGGTCGCGTCCGGATAGCGACGGTGGATGGCCATGTAGAGGGCGAGGAAGGCCTTCTTGGCCGCGGCGAGTTTTCCCCCCTCGCTCATCGAGCCGGAGGTGTCGAGCAGGAGCACCGCGTGCAGGCTCTCCGCCCGCACCTCCCGGTAGACGTAACTGGACTGCTCGTCGAGGTGCCGGGAACCCCGTAGGCGGCTCTCCACGAGCGAGCTCACCAGATCGAGGCGGGCGATCTCGTCGGACTGACGGAGCCGGCCCTTCTCGTAGAGGCCCGTGGAGGCCGCCCCCTGGAGGGACATCCTCAGGTCGTCGGGCAGGGACTTCGACTCGTCCTCGAGGACGAGCCGGGCGAAGCGTTCCACCAGGCCATAGGTGACCGCGAGCTGTCCGGAGCGCTCCCGGACCAGACCCCGCTCGGCGAGCTCCGAGCGCAGGCGCGCCTCGACCCCCTGGCGGACCTCCTCGTCCATCCTCCGCTCGGCGCGCTCGCGCGCCATCTGGGCCTCGGTCCGGAGGGCCTCCTGGGCCCGCCGCTGCTCCGGGGCCAGCTGTTTCATCGCCGCGTCCGTCTCGGCGCGCGTCTTCTCCAGGGCCCGCTCCGCCGAGCGCGCGAGGGCCGCGCGCTGGGCCTCGGAGAGGCTCCCCACCAGGGCCTCGGCGGAGTCGGGGGTGAGCACCCGGCCGAGCTCGCTGATCCGTCCCAGGGCCAGCGTCCGTCCCTTCGGGCCCGTGCGAGGGGGGGCGGGGGCCTTCGACCCCCGACGGAAGAGCCGGGCCAGCCGGGCGAACAGCGCGCGGAAGAAAGCGACGATCCGGGCCCAGAGGGACCTTCGCTCCGGCTCGGAGGCCGAGCGGAAAGCCTCGTCGGGGAGGATCAGCGCCTGTCGGACGGCCCCGAACAGGGCGGAGTCCAGGAGGAGGTCCCGCGGATCGAGGGCCCGTGCCCGAGCGCGCGCCCGGTCAAGGTCGGAGAGTTCTCCCGAGAGCGTGGTACGCCTCTGGACGAACCGGGCATCGAGGGCGAGCTCCCGGGAACGGTATTCGTCGAGGACGCGGTGCGTCTGCCGGGTGATCTGTCGGCGGAGACGCTCCCGCAGGGAGGCGAGGCGCTCCGCGAGGCGCCCCCCGCGCTTCTCCTCCTCGCGCAGGAGCTCCTGGGCCCCCGCGACGCCGCTCTCCGCCAGGCGGCGGACCAATTCCCGGGAGGGGAGGACGGTGGTGAGCTCCTCGTCGATGAGCTCATCGCTCAAGTCCTCGCAGGAGGGCAGGCAGATGGCGCCGGCCGCCCCGGGGATGTCCTCAGGGACGCTCGTCTTCGGCACCCTCGCTCTCGCACTGGAAGAGGGAGAAGCGGTCCATCAGCGAGAACTCCTCCGTGGCGGCAGCAAGAGGGCTCACCGCGGAGGGGCGGGGCTCGCGCTCGCCGACCCAGGCGGCGAAGGCGCTGAAGCGCGGGAAGAGCCCCTCGCCGGCTCGGACGCGCTGGACCAGGTTCACGTCGCGGACCAGGCGGCGCCCCTCGGAGACGAGCGCCTCGCCCTCCGGGGCCTTGGCCCCGAGCTTCTCGTTGAAGTAGCGGCACCAGTACAGGGTGGCCGAGCGCTTGAGCGCCGGCTCGACGTTCTGCTCGATGAACTGCTGGACCAGCGAGCTGTTCTGCTCGAAGGAGTCGCCGCTGCGCGCACGGATGCGCCCCCGCATCCCGTGCAGGAGCCCCGCCCTTAGGTCCTGGTCGGTGGGGACCGGGTGCCCGCGCAGACGGGCGAACGCCTCCGTCCGGAAGGCGACGTCGATGAGCGTCCGGTTGCTCCCCACCTCGCCCACATCCGGGTTCTCGTCCGACATGCGCTCCCGCCAGAGCTCCAGCACCCGGACGCCGGAGTCGAGGAGGATCTCGGGAAGGTACATCTCCGGCGGGGTCGGCCGGGCCATCTCGACAATCCGGCGGTTGCGCCGGTGCACCCGGTTGAACTCCACGTGCACGCTGGTGAGACGGTCGGAGAGCGGGTCGTTGATGTTGTCCAGGTCCGAGAGGTTGGAGGTGCACACCGCGACGAAATGGGCCGGGAAGGTCTCCCGGGACTTCGCCGGGGTGACGCTCCCCTCCTGCAGGGCCTGGAGGAGGACGTTCTGCGTCCCCAGGGGGAGCTTCCCGATCTCGTCTACCATGAGCATCCCCTGGTTGGCCTGCAGGAGCTTTCCCGGCTCGAGGACGAGCGGGCTCATGGGGTCTCCCACCTCTTCAAGTCGGAGCAGGTTGAGGTTGCCCGTGAGATGGTCCGGGAAGACCTCCGACGAGCCCTGCACCCGGGAGAAGCCGAACCCCTCCCTCAGGGAGTGGCGGCGGACCGGGACCTTCGCCGGATCGACAAGGTGGGGGTCGAAGCCTTCCGGGGTCCCGTCCGCGGAGAAGCGCCGGACGCACGTGGGGCAGGGAGGGACGTCCTCGGCCACGTGGGGGTCCAGAAGGCTCGCCGGAGAATCCAGGACCGGGCAACCGTCGACGATCCAGACCTGCTTCGGGAAGAGGCCCCAGAGCTCCTTCGCGAGGTTGGTCTTGCCGCTGCCGGAAGGCCCGAAGAACAGGGTGTGGGCCCCGGAGAAGAGCGCGGCCACCGTATCCTCGTAGGTCTCCAAGGGGAGGAGGGTGTGCGGGAAGAGCGCGGCCACGGACTCCTCCCGGTTCAGCCCCTTGGAACGAAGGGCCTCGAGGAGCGACTCCAGATGCCGACGGAAGCGTTCCCCGGGAGGGGCGTACGCCAGCGCCTCGGGCGGAGCCTGGTTCGCCGGCGTTCCCTGACCGCTGCCGGCCGGGAAGGTTCGTGTCGGGCTTGCGCTCGAGGAGGGCATGCTCGGATGGAGAGGGGGGACCTCATAAATCTGCACCGCCCGCAGAAGTGCCGCGACGCAAGACCGTCCGGAGGGTCCGTTCCCGCGGGGAACGCCAGGGGGTGACTCTCCACGGGAGGGGGGAGAGGCGGTTCTTCCGGCCATCGGGGGGATTGCCTCCCCGCGGGTTCAAGGAGGGGCGGGGCTGGCTCGGCAGGGGAGCGGGTCAGCCCGGAGGCTCGACCCCCTCCTTTGGAGGGGAGACTCGCCGGCGCCGCAGCGCAAGTAGGACCGCGATGACGGCCAGAGCGGCGACAAGGGCCCCGAGGAGCAGCTCGTCCAACGGGAGGCCCAGCCAGAGAGGCTCGGAGGGACCGGACGCCTTCGGACCGGTAGACGTGGGGGCGGTGACTCGGATCGTGAGGGAACTGGAGCTGGAGCGCCCGGAAAGGGTGGCGTTCGCACTGACCACCACGGGGCCGCTCTCGGAGCCCGCGGTGAAGACCACGTTCGCCCCGGTGGACACGGAGAGGGTTCCCAGGGAGTCGTTCAGGCTCCAGTGGACGACCACGTCCGAAGGACAGGCGCCCTCCGTGCAGACCGGCAGGGCTGCGAGCGCGTCGGTCCCGCCCGGGGCCAGCTGCTCCGTTCCGGCGCTCAGCTCCACCGCCAGAAGCTCTGGAGGCGGGAGCGCAGAGGAGGTCACGGAGACCCGGGCCGGAGAGGAGGTCAGGACCGAGCCGCCCAGGCTGGCGCTGACCGTCAACGAGTCGTTCCCGGGCAGGCTCCCCGCCGTGAAGCCCACCTCCGGCCCGGAGGAGCCGTTCAAGCTACCGGTAGGGCCGGAAAGCTGCCAGGCGTACGCGACGCCCGCTGGACAGCCTCCGTTTGAGCAGGTGACCTCCGCCAGGAAGGACTGGGTCCCCCCCACGGGCAGCTCCACGGTGCCGGGGACGACCACCACGGCAAGGAGGGCCGGGGGCGGGGCCCCGAACGGAATCTCGATCCGCGCGGGGCCCCCCTCGACGATCCGCGGGCCCAGCGTGACATTGACGAAGACGGAGTCGTTGCCGGCGAGGTCCCCGGCCGTGAAGGTGACGCTCGCGCTACTGGAGGAGTTGAGCGTCCCCTGGGAGGAGGTGAGGGTCCAGTCATAGCGGGCTCCCGAGGGGCAGGGGCCTCCGGAACAGGAGAGTGCGGTGCCCAGCTCGACCGAGCTGCCAGGGGAAAGGGTGGCGAAGGGGGGGGAGATCGCGACTCCCGAGAGTGCGGGAGGAAGGGCACTCGTGGAGATGATGCTCACGTTGTCCGAGAGGATGTTCCCGACGTAGAGGTTGTCGTTCACCGGATCGAAGACCACGGGGAAAGGGGCCTGGCCCACCCGGAGGGTGGCGAAGGCCGACCCGTTCGCCGGGTTGACCACCGTGACGTTCCCGGAGTCCTGGTCAGTGACGTACAGGTACCCGTCCACCGGGTCGTAGGCCACTCCGCCGGGTCCGCTCCCCACCGGGATCGAGCCGATGAGCGAGTCGTGGGAGGCATTGACGATGGAGAGCGTATCGTTGGAGGTGTCCGCTACGTAGATGTCCCCGTCCGCGGGGTCCAAGGCCATCCCCTCCGGGAAGGACGTGCCGTACGGGCTGGAGGGGGGGAGCGCGATCCGCGCCACCGGCTTCTGGGTCGTCGGGTCCACCACAGAGAGATTGTCCGTCTGCGCCTCGGAAATGAAGACCTGGTCGACGGTGGGGTCGTAGAGCACTCCGAAGGCCCCCACCGCCGCGCCGAAGTTGATGGAGCTCACGTTCGCGTCCGTGGAGCCGTCGATGACGGTGGAGTTGTTCCCCCCACTGTCCGCCACGTAGAGGTTGCCGGACCGGGAATCCAGGGCGATCCCCTCCGGGGTCGACCCTACCGGCACGGAGGCGAGGTAGCCCAGCGGGGAGGTGGAGATCACGGCGAGCGCATTGGCGTAGGATTCGGTGACGAAGATCCGGCCGTTGGAAGGATCGAGGGCCTCGGCGAAAGGCTGGGCCATAGGGGTCCGCAGGGGTACCTGCGCGACCACGCTCTCGTTCGCCGGGTCCACCACCGTGACCGCGTCCCCGTACACCTCTCCGACGAACAGGTCCCCGTTGGAAGGATCCCAGAGGAGGGCCTGGGGGCCGGGGAGGTTGGGGATCGACCCGTTCACCTGTCCCGGGCCGGGGGAGGTGAGGGGGCGTGAGGAGGTGAGGGGATAGGGAGGGCGAGGAGCGATCGGGCCCGCGTGAGTGCTCTCTGCGGAAGGAGTTGGGACCGGCCCCCGTTGGACTCCCGCGGGGAGCCCGATCCCCAGAAGGAGGAGAAGCACCGCCAGGGTGGCCCACGACCCCACGCTCGAGAGGGAGGCTCTCCTTTGGCCGACCACAGCCCAAGATAGTTCCCGCTCCCGGGATTTTTGTCTGTCGGTCCCGGGCCGAGAGGGCGGGGCGACCCGCGCCCGGGCGCACCTCCAACCTGCCGCCTCCTCCCGGGAGGTCCACCAACCATTAAGTAGGGCGACCCGCTCGCGGCCCGTCCCTTCAGGAATCGATGGCGGCTCCAGGGTCCACGGTCAAAGGCTCCGAGAAGAAGAAGGCCCAACCCACGGGGCGCTCGGTCAAGGACAAGTGGCGTTCCAAGGTCTGGGTGAAGCTCCGGGCCCCGGGGCTCTTTCAGGGCCTCGAGCTGGGGGAGACGCTCGCCACGGAGCCCACGACGCTGGTGGGCCGGACGCTAGAGGTCACCCAGTCGGACCTGGGGGGAATGGGGGACCCGAGCAAGGCCCACGTCAAGCTCCGTTTCCGGATCTCTTCCGTGAATGCCGACGCCCGCGTGGCCGAGACCCGGTACATCGGCCATCTCCTGACCTCGGACTACATCCGGCGCCTCGCGCGGCGCAAGCGCTCGAAGATCGACCTCTCCTTCCACGTGGTGAGCAAGGACGGGGTGGAGATGGTCTTGAAGCCGCTCGCCGTGAGCGAGCACCGGCTCCAGGCCAAGCTCCAGGGAAAGCTCCGGGCGAGGCTCAAGGAGGTGCTGGTGAAGGCGGCCCTGGAGAGGACGGCGGGAGAGCTCGTCCGGGACCTGCTCAATGGGGACCTCTCCAAGGTCATCTCCCAGGGGGTCCACGACCTCTATCCTCTCAAGAAGGTCGAGATCCGGGCCAGCGAGGTCCTCGGGCCGATGCCGGAGAGCACCCCAGCGGTCCCCTCCGGACCGGAACCGCCGGTTCCCTCGGCACCCCTCGTCGAACCCGCGGCCTCGGCGCCGGCGGCCGCCCTGACGCCGGCCACGTCGGCTCCTCCTGCGGCGTGAGCGACCGGCCGCAACGGGCCTGAGCCCCCAGCCCGTCGAGCTTCCCCTTTCCGGAACCTCAGGTGAACTGCCGCGTCGGGGACCGAGCCGCCCCGACGATTTAATTAGTAAGGCCCGGGGTGTCGGGGCCCGGTCGGTCCGGTCGTGCGTCGGGGTGGCTCAGCCTGGTAGAGCACGGGACTCATAGGGGTCGGAGCCTCGGCTCCGACCCGGAGAGATCCTGGGGCCGGGGGTTCAAATCCCCCCCCCGACATTTCGCGACATAGTCTAGCTGCCACTAAATGAGTTACTTGATCAATAAGCACCGGTCGCAGGACGAGTATCTCGGTGCACTCTGAAGTGCTGGCGGAGCTCCAAGAATGAGAAGTGGGGGGCCAGGAACGAGTTCCATTTCGAGTTGCTGGACGGCGACCATCCCCCCGGATGGCCCGCTGGGGTTTGGGCGCTTCAGGAGAGGGGTCGGTGGCCCCCTGTGGGCGACCCCGACAGGCCTCCCGAGAAGCGTCGTACGCGAGGAGAGCCACCGGAGCCCGCTCGCTGCTCTCTCAGGAAAGGACCCGGGGAGGAGTCCGCCAAACTTCCACCGCATGCCCGCGCGAGATCCTCGACGAGATTCGGGGTCTCCTCTTCCCACCTTTCTCCCCGGGCCCAGGGTACTCAGCCAAGGCGCTCTCGGACCACCCCGGACTCTGGCGGCGGAGGCTCATCCTCTTTCGTCCCGTTAGGATTTACTCTCCTCCCCTTGTGAGCAAGGCTCCATGGCGTTTCCACCACCCGTCGCAGAGGCCCCGAGCGGGTTGTTCCGTCTCTTCGGCAAGGGATGGCCCGCCCCTGGGGGTTAGGGCCGATGTCCGGGGTTCACGACCCCGTCCGAACCTCGGAGCGTGCGGTGCCCTCGCTCCGATGCTCGTTGCGGAGCCGCTTCGCCTCACCCTCGGCCGCGTCGGCCTTCTCGGTATGACCGCCCTCCCGATACCCCTGCACCAGCAGATCGAGGCTACGGGTGAGCCCGGCCCAGTGGTCCGCCTTCCGGAACTGCGCGGCCGCCTCCTCCCAGCGGGCGACGGCCTCCGAGCTCCGACCCTCCCACGCGGCCAGCATCCCTTGGAGGTGAAGGTTGATGCCCAGTCCCGCCGGGTTGCCCAACGCCTCAGCCAGCCGATGCGCCTCCGCCGCCAACTGCTCGATCTCCTTCGTCCGCTCGGCCTCGCGGGGCTGCTCGAGCAGCGTCTCCACGAGCCCGGCTCGAAGCCTCAGACGATGCCACCCGTCGTTCGCCCGCATTTCTTCCAGCGATACCGGCCAATCTTCGCTCGCTCGGCGCAGCAATCTCTCGGCCTGGTCGATCTCGTGACGCCGCCGGTGCACTTCCGAGAGAGCGGGAGCCGCCCGGCGCCGGAGGGTCGCTCTTTCGGAGTTTATCAGCTTCGAGAGGAGTCGGAACGTCTCGTCCAGGCTTCCTCGAGCCAAGGCGATCTCTCCCGCCAACCAATCGACAGTTTCGTCGTAGTCTTCCTCCCCAATACCTCGTAGCTCTCTCGACTTCTGGAGGGATTCCTCGGACTCCCGGATCCAACCCCTCCAGAGTTGGACCCTCCCCTTCCGTTCCCAAAGCTCGGCTTCCATCGTTCGATCCCGAATCCTTTGGGAGGTCTCGATCCCACGTTCCGCCCATCCCAACGCCTTCCCCGGGTCCCCCAAGATCTCCAAGCTCATGGCGGTCAGGTTATGGGCGAAGATTGCGACCGCCTGCCAATTCTCCTTCCCGGGTCGGCTGATGAGCGGCATAAACTCTTCTAGGAATGGGACCACCTTCTCCTTCTCCAGGACCGAATAGGTGAACCAGAGATCCGCTCGAACAGACAGCTCGGCCTCGGGGTCCCCGATCGACCGAGCCACCTCGATGCCCTTCTCCAGCATAGCTCGAGCTTCCAGAAGGGAGCTCACCTCAGAGAGATAGATACCCCAAACGTCGAGATCGGA
>JAKATE010000138.1 GCA_021828085.1 Thermoplasmata archaeon
ATGGGGGTCGACCAGACCCTCGCCCAGGCCACCACGGTCCCGGACCTCGGAGGTGGAGGGATGCTCGTCCCCTCCGGCCCCCTCGCCTCCTGGGGCGGGATCGAACTGCTGGGCTCGAACGGGGGCGGTTACTTCGCCTCGAACTTCGCCCACCCTTTGCAGGCGCCGACCGCGGTGGTGCTCCTCACCGGGGCCGTGATCATGATGCTCATCCCGTTCGCCACGCCGTTCATGTTCGGCGAGATGACCCGCCGACCCCGGGAGGCCTACCCGTTGATCGCGGCCGTCCTGGCCATCTTCCTGGTGGCGCTCGGCCTGTTCTTCATCTTCGAGCTCGGCAACCCCGCGCTCTCGGGGCTCCCGGTCTCCCAGTCGGCGGGCTACGGTCTCATGGGAGGCGAGACCCGCTTCTCGCTCGGGGAGGACGCCCTGTTCCAGGTGACCAGCATCTACGCCAACGTCGGGGCGACGGCCATGGCCCTCCAGTCGCTGACCCCGGGGGCCCAGATGGTCCTCCTCTGGGGGATGTTCCTGCAGGACGCTCCGGGAGGGGTGGGGACCGGCTTCGGGATGCTCCTGGTGAACGCGCTGCTGGCCGTGTTCATCGCGGGGCTCATGGTCGGGCGGACGCCCGAGTACCTGGGGTGCAAGATCGGCCGTAGCGAGATGAAGTGGGCGGCGGTGAGCCTGCTCTCCCACCCCTTCGCGATCCTCGTCCCGCTCGCGCTCACGGTCTCCTTGCCGGGGCTCCTCCACGCCACCGCGGGGAACACGTCGCAAGGGTTCACCGAGATCCTCTACGAGTTCACGAGCGAGGCCGCGAACAACGGGAGCGGGATGGGCTACCCCGGCTACGCCGGCGACACCACACCGTACTTCAACGTCCTGGGCGGCGTGATCATGCTCGTCGGCCGGTTCCTGCCCATCATCGCCATGCTTGCCATCGGCGGGGCGCTCGCCCGCGAGCCCACGCTGCCTCCGGGGCCGGGCACCCTGCGGACCCAGTCGGCGACCTTCACGATCTACCTGATCGGGTTCCTGCTCGTGGTGAGCGGTCTGCTCTTCCTGCCCGTCCTGGCCCTGGGCCCCTTCTCCTCGGGAGTGACCCTTCCATGAGCGTGACGGCGGAGGTCGGGCCGATGCCCGCGGGGGCCCGGGTCAGCGTGCGCCGGCGCTCCCACACCAACGTCGGGCTGGTGGTGAAGACCTCCCTCAAGAAGTTCCACCCGAAAGAACAGGTCCGCAACCCGATCATGTTCGTGGTCTACGTCTGTTTCTTCCTCGTCCTGACCATCGCACTGGTGCCCAGCGCCTTCCCGGACCTCCTCCGGGAGGGCTTCGACCGCTCCTACTTCCTCGAGGTCGCGATCATCCTGCTGCTGACGCTGTGGTTCGCGAACCTGGCGGAGGCCATCGCCGAGGCCCAGGGGAAGGCCCAGGCGGACTCGCTGCGGACGATGCGCAGCGGCATCCAGGCCCGGCAGGTCCTGCCGGACGGACGGCGAACCTGGGTGAGCCCTTCCCACCTGCACATGGGCGATCTTGTCGAGGCGCGCCCGGGCGACACCATCCCCCTCGACGGTGACGTGGTCAAGGGCGGCGCGCTCATCGACGAGTCGATGATGACTGGAGAGTCCGAGGCGGCGCTCCGGGAGAGCGGAGGGGACCGCACGAGCGTCCTGGGAGGTAGCCGCGTCCTCCGCGGCACCATCGAGGTTCGCGTGACGGCCGAGCCCGGCACGAGCTTCCTCGACAAGATGATCAAGCTCGTCGAGAGCACTTCCCGCGACAAGAGCCCGAACGAGCTCTCGCTCATGATCATCCTGACCGCCCTCACGACGGCGTTGCTGGTCGTGGTGGTGACGTTGGCCTACCTGCTCCGCTTCTCCGGACTGGGCTCGCTGAACATCGCGACGCTCATCGCGCTCGTGGTCTGCCTCGCTCCCACCACCATCGGGGGCCTGCTCTCCGCGATCGGGATCTCGGGCGTGAACCGCGTCGCGAGGTCGAACGTCGTCGCCAAGAGCGGCAAGGCCATCGAGGCTGCGGGGGACCTGGACATCCTCATCCTGGACAAGACGGGGACGATCACCGTGGGGAACCGCCTCGCGGTGCAGCTCGTCCCGGCCCCCTCGGTCTCGGCGACGGAGGTGCAGAAGGCCGCGCTGCTCGCCTCGACGCTCGACGACACCCCCGAGGGACGTTCCATCGCGCGGCTCGCCCACCTGCGCGGAGCTCGGCTCGACCCGTCGGTGCGGGTGGAGGAGGGACGGGTGGTCCCGTTCACCCCGAGCCGACGGATGAGCGGCTTCGTGCTGGCGGACGGCACGGAGGCGATGAAGGGGGCCATGTCCGCGGTCGAGGACTACGCGGGGGCGATGCCGGTGCCCCTTCGACAGACGGCGATGGACGCCTCCCGCCAGGGCATGACCCCGCTCGTGATCGCCGTGAACAAGCGGATCATGGGGGTCGTGCTGCTGAAGGACGTGGTGAAGCCCGGTATCCACTCCCGACTTCAGGAGCTGAAGCTCATGGGCATCCGCACGATCATGTGCACCGGCGACAACCGGCTCACGGCCGCCTCCATCGCCAAGGAGAGCGGAGTGGACGACTTCGTCGCCGAGGCGAAGCCCGAGACGAAGCTGGAGCTCATCCAGCGTGAGAAGCTCTACGGGCACCTGGTCGCCATGACCGGGGACGGCACCAACGACGCGCCCGCCCTCGCCCGGGCCGACGTGGGGCTCGCGATGAACAGCGGGACCTCCGCCGCCAAGGAGGCTGGGAACATGGTGGACCTGGACAGCGACCCGACCAAGATCATCGAGGTGATCTCCATCGGGAAGCAGCTCCTCATCACCCGGGGAGCTCTCACGACCTTCTCGATCACGAACGACGTGGCGAAGTACTTCGCGATCGTCCCCGCGATCTTCGTCGGCAGCGTGAACGTCGCCGCCCTGAACGTGCTCGGCCTCGCGAACCCGAAGCTCGCCGTGCTGGCCGCCCTGCTCTTCAACGCGCTCATGATCCCCGCCCTCATCCCGCTCGCCCTCACGGGGGCCTCCTTCCGGCCCGCCACGGCCGTCGAGCTGTTGCGCAGGAACCTCGTGCTCTACGGGGCCGGGGGGCTCGTGAGCGCTTTCGCCGGCATCAAGCTCCTCTACATCGCGATGGCCTACCTCACCCCCTCGCTGCTCGGGGGGCTCTTCTCCTCGCTGCTCCGCCTCGTGGGGGTCGGATGACCGCGCCGCGCAAGCCCACCGCCCCTCACGGGCCGTCGGGGGCCGAGCCACCGAAGGCCGCGTCGCATGCCGCTCCGGCCGACCATCCGTCCAAGGACCATGCGACCGACCGACCGGTGGGCCCGGCCCCTGAAGGGAAGGAGGGCGACCCGGCGACCGCGTCTCCCTCCCCGGTCGCGGGAGCGTCGACGGGCACCGAGGTCACGGACCGGCTGCGCTTCGAGCTCGCGCCGGAGCCGCCCTACCATAGCCCATCGATCAGGGGCCCCTTGGTCTTCCTCGCGATCCTGATCCTCCTCACCGGCGCCATCTACCCGGGGGTCGTCACTCTGGCCGCCGACGTGGTCTCCCCGGTCACCCCGCACAGCCTGAGCACCCTCCTCGGGGAGAACGTGAGCAACCCTGCGCTCTTCTGGCTGCGACCCTCGCAGATCGACTGGCAGACGTTCAGCGGTGCCGGAGGGGAGACCCCGTACGGACCCGTGGACCCGGCGCTCAAGGCCACGACGCTGCACTACATCCAGGAGTACGGCCTGGGGAACTCGACCGTGCCTCTGGACCTCGTCTCCCCCTCGGCCAGCGGGCTCGACCCCGACCTGTACCCCGACGCCGCGCTCATCCAGATCCCCCGGGTGGCGCACTACTCCAACGTCTCGGTCTCCGTGCTCTGGGGGCTCGTCAACGACTCGACCGTCGCTCCGGCGGCCGGGATCGTCGGTCCGACCTATGTGAACGTCATCACGCTCGATCAGCTCCTGCTCCAGCAGCCTCAGATGGCGGGAGCCTGGATCTGACCGGTGGGGGGCTGGGGAACGTGGTGAGCAGGTGGGGCCCGTTCGCCCAAAGGCTAACGTCCTTCCCACGCTCTCGTCCTGCCCCGGGGAAGCTCGGGGGTGAGGCCTGAAGATGTACCGCAAGATCCTCATCCCGGTCGCCACCCCTCAGGAGGTCGAGCCTCTCCTCCGCTTCGGAGCTGAGCTTCTCGACCCGAATGGCGAGCTCAGGGTCCTCCACGTCATCCCGGCCGTCACCATCCCCGAGGTCACCCGCCTCTGGCGTTCCTCGGTGAACATCGTGGTGCCCGCCCATGAGACCGGGGCCGCCCTCGACGTGCCCGTGGAGCCGGAGGTGCGGGCGGGGAAGGACGTGGCCTCGGAGATCCTGGAGACGGCGGAGAGCCACAGCATCGACGCCATCCTCTTCACGCTCCGTGGCGAGAGGGGGGGCCGCGCCCCGTTCGTCGGGCACACGGCCACGGCGCTGCTGCAGCACGCTCCCTGCGACGTGCTCATCGCGAACCGTCTCGCGCTCACGGGGGCGCACTTCGACAAGGTCCTCCTCCCGTCGTTCTCGGGCGCCTCTCCCCCGAAGGCCATGCTCCTCGCGGAACAGGTGGCGGTGCGGCACGGAGGCATCCCGCTCACGACGCTCAACATCAGCGTGGGCTCGCACCTCGGGTCCGCCGCCGGAGGCTCCGGCCACACTTCGGTGATCACGCCCCGCGGGGTCCCCCACCAGCGCCGTCGGGTCTTCTTCCCCGCCCGACTGCTCGTCGGGCGCAACACGGCGCTCTCCGGGATCATCCTGGAGGCGGCCCAGAGGGAGCGCTACGGGCTCCTCCTGGTGGCCGAGGACCCGCAGCGCGAGGAGGGACCGCTCCTCACCCGACGGTTCGTCGAGGAGCTCTTCCGGCACGCGCCCTGTCCGGTGCTCGCCCTTCGGGGTTAGCGCGGGGCGTTTCCCGCACATCTTTGGTAGCCCGGTTCTGTCCGGGCGAGGACGCGGGACCGCCCAATCAGCTTCCCGGAGCCGGGGGTGGGGGCGGGGCCATCGGGGGAGGC
>JAKATE010000139.1 GCA_021828085.1 Thermoplasmata archaeon
CTCGTCCGCTCCGGTCACGATCGTCGTCTCCATCGACCCGACGGCCTCGGTGAGCCCCACCACCTCCAACATCGACGCGGGGCAGTCCGCGACGCTCACGCCTACGATCACCGGAGGCTCGAGCCCGGACACCTGCCAGTGGTACCAGAACGGCTCCGCGATCGCAGGGGCCACCAGCTGCACCGGGTACCGGTTCGTGCCGGCCCGGGGAGGGACCTACCAGGTCGGGTTCTCCGCGACGGATGCGGCGACCGGTCCTCTCACGGCCTGGAGCAACGCCACGGTGGTCGCCCTCCCCGCCCTGGTCGCCTCGGCCAGCCCCCTGGCGGTCATCCTGGACATGGGGATGGCCCAGCCCTTCACCGTCACCGCGGCCGGAGGGATCGCTCCGTACACCTACCAGTGGTACCTGAACCTCACCCCGATCGCCGGGGCCACCTCCGCCTCCTACACGTTCGTCCCGACGGGCCCGGGCTCCGACCGGCTGACCGTCCGCGTGGCCGACTCGCACTCCGGGATCCTCTGGGTGAACGTCTCCGCCACGGTCTACCCCTCGATCTCGGTGGCGATCTCCCCCTCCGCTCCCTCCTCGGTCGCCCCGGGGGCTTCGCTTCCCTTCACGGCCACCTCCTACGGAGGTGCCCCGCCCGCGACGTACCTCTGGTTCGTGAACGGCGCGGTGCAGTCGGGAGCCACGGGGTCCTCCTTCTCCTTCTCGAGCTCCACGCCGGGGACCTACACGGTGAACGTGACCGTGATGGACGCGCTGGGCCACGTGGCGCGTTCCGCCTCCGTCCCCGTCGTGGTCGCCGCTCCCCTCTCGGCCTCCCTCGCGCTGTCCCAGGCCACGGTGGACCTGGGGATGAGCGCCTGGTTCAACGTCTCCGTCTCCGGGGGCCTCTCGCCCTACACGCTCGCCTGGACGCTCAACGGTGCGGTCTGGACCGCCCCAGGCGCGAGCGCGCTCACCTACCAGTTCGACGCCACCTCCGCCGGCACCTACGCGGTCCAGGTGACGGTGACGGACTCCCTCTCGGGGAGGGCGACCACGGCGGTCGAGACCCTGACCGTGAACGCTCCTCCGAGCGTGGCGCTCGCCGCCAACACCACGAGCACCCACGTGGGATGGACCGTCGTGCTGACCGCGACCTCCGCCGGCGGGATGGGGCCCTTCCGCTTCGTCTGGCTGCTGAACGGCAGCGCGATCGGTTCGGCCACGTCCTCGGGGTACGACTTCCTCCCGTCGGGGGCGGGCAACTACTCCTTCCAGGTCCGGATCACGGACGCCCTCGGCCGCACCGCGATCTCCTCCGTCGTCGTCGTCCAGGCGCTCCGGGTCGCTTCCCAGTCCCACACCGGTGGCACCGGTGGGCCGACCGGCGCGGGCTTCCCCTGGTGGATCGTCGTGCTCATCGTCGTGGCCCTCATCGGCCTCGCACTTCTCCTCCTCCTGCTCCGTCGACGCAAGAAGATGCCCGCGAAGGCGGAGGAGCCCAGCCCCTCCGACAGCGCAGGGCTCGCCGAGGGCTCGGGGCCCGCCGCGCTGGGGGAGGCCGCCGCCGTCGAGAGCTTCCCCGCGGCCTCGATGGACTTTGCCGCAGCGACGCCGTCGGCCGAGGGTAGCGAAGCCTCCTTCGCTCCGACGGACGAAGCGACGGCCCCGGACCCCTCCTCGATGGACGCACCCACCGAGCCCGCCTCCGCGGTCGACTTGACCCCTCCGCCTCCTCCTCCGCCCGAATACCTGGCAGTCCCGCCGCCGCCCCCGTCGGCTCCGGCCGACTCCGAGGCCGCCGTTCCGGCAGTCGAGCCCATACCTCCCGAGGTGCCGCAGGCTCCCCCGTCGGAATCCGTCCCCGCTCCCGAACCGGCTTCCGTGGGTGAAGTGCCCGTCGCTCCTCCCCCTCCCCCTCCACCCCCACCCCCACCCCCGGTGACCGGTCGCGAGGAGTCCCAGGGTGGCGTCATCCCGGCGGGAACACCTCCGGAGATGCTCGAGGCCGCCGTGGCGGGCGAGGCGGAGGCGCATCCGAGCACGGAGCACCTCACCAAGTGCCCCGAGTGCGGCTCGCCGCTCCCCACGGCGCGGTCCGACTGCTACGTCTGCGGCTGGCAGAACTCCTGGGCGTCGGGCTCCCGGGCCGGGCCGGCCGGCGCGACCGAGGCCCCCGCGGCGTCCGTCCCTCCGCCACCCTCTCCTCCTCCCGCGCCACCGGAGCCCCCTGCGCCACCCGAGCCCCCGACGCCACCCACGTCGGCGCCCTCAGCTGCGCCCGCTCCGCCCCCGGAGGCCCCCTCCCACGAGGCCGCCCACTCCTCGGGGGGAAGGCGCCCGACACACTGCTTCATCTGCCGCTCGGAGCTCAACGCGGAGGGCAGCTGCCCGATCTGCGGCGTGCAGTGGGCGGAAAAGTAGGGTCGGGCCCTGGCCGTTCGCCCGCGGACAGGTTTTACTCCTACCTGCGGCATTCGGGGTCGCATGTGCCGCCTCTTCGGTCTGCTGGCCGCGGCAGCTGAGCGCCCGTCCCCCTGGCTCGTGGACGCCGAGATCCCCCTGCTCCGCCAGGCCAACATCGATCCCGGAACGCTCCAGGCCGAGGGTTGGGGGATCGGCTGGTACGAAGGAAGGACGGGGAAGCGGGCGCGGGTCGAGCGTGCGGCCGAGGCCGTCTACCTGCCGGCCCAGCGGGAGAAGTTCACCCAGGTGGCGACCTCCGTCGTGAGCCCGCTCGTCCTCGCGCACCTCCGGAAGGCGAGCAATCCGATGCACCTCCCACGCGAGCAGCTCCTCGGCCCGGAGAACACGCAGCCTTTCCTCTCCGACGGGAGCCTCTTCGCGCACAACGGGTGGATCGCGCTCCCGCACGAGACCCGGCCGCGGCTGGGGACCCGGGCTCGCAAGCTCAGGGGGGTCAACGACTCCGAGGTCCTCCAGCAGCTCTTCCTGAAGCACCTCGACACCCTGGACGACCCGCTTCGCGCCTACGCCCAGAGCATGCGGACGCTCCACGAGGTATGGGAAGGGCAGGGCCGTCCAACCCCCGGTCCGCACGGAGGGCTCAACCTGCTGTTCTCTCGGTCCCCGGAGGAGCTCTGGGCCTTCTGCCACTTCACCGGGGAGCACGGGAGCTGTCTCAGCGGGCTCCCCCGCCCGTACTACGAGATGAGCTACGTCGCGGCCCCCGAGCGGCTGGTCGTCGCGAGCGAGCCGACGGACCGACACCTGGAGCGCTGGACCCCTCTCCGCTCCGGTCACTACCTCCACGCACGGAACGTGGGCGGACGCGTGCTGACCACGGTGGGGGAGGTCCCGGGGCTCCCGGCCTTCCCGGCCTCCGCGCGGGCGGGAGCGATGGCGTCCGTTCCAACCCTCCCTTCGGCCTGAAGGGCACGGCGAGGGGGTCCGGCGGCCCCTTTCTGCGTCGAGCAAAGCCCAATTAGCCCCTCCCGACCATCCCCTTCCCGCATGGGGGAGACCCGAAGGTCCGGCCTCGCACGCCCGTCGCTTCTCTTGTTCTGTTGCCTGGGACTTCTCCTCGCCGCCGGCACCGCCGCGGCGTGGGCGGGCCCTTCCTCGAACGCGGGCCGCGCGACGGCCCCCGTCCCTCTCAGCGCAACCTCGGTCCCTCTCGTCACTTCGGGTCCCCTCCCGATCTTTCCCGGTTGGTCGGCGTACCACGGGGACCCCCTCCTCGACGGGCGGGCGGCGAGCTCCTCCCCCCAGCACCCGGTCCTCCTTTGGTCCATGCCCCTGCCGCTGGACACCTCGACCCCCCCGGGGCCGGGCTCGACCGAGCGTCCGTACCAGTCCTCCCCGGTCCTCGTGGGCTCTGAGGTGCTGATCCCGACGAACGACGTGCTCTACGCCTTCAACGCCACCACGGGAGCCCTGGAGCAGAGCGTCGACCTGCTGGGTCCGCTGGGGGACGGCCCCTACGTCGCCACGCCCCTGGTCACCTCGACCGGGGAGGTGGCGGTCGCCCAGGATGGGGGCGGGAACAACGCGGGCGTGGTCGACCTGGCCACCGGGACGGTGCCCGTCGTCTGCGGGCTCAACGGGAACCCCATTGCCTCGAGCCCCGCGCCGATGCCCCAGGACCTGGTCCTCTACGCGGACGACAGCGGCAACGTGAACGCGGTCAACCTGGCGACCAGCAGCTGCACCGGGCCGGGGTTCAACAAGGCCGGCGGCGGGCCCGCGTACCGCGCCTCCCCGGCGATCGTGTACGTCAACAACCTCCGCGGGTGGGAAGCGGTCCTCTCGGACACGGGCAGCAAGAAGATCGACATCTGGCCCACTCCCGCGGGAGGAGCCTCGACGACCGTGAGCCTGACCCCCGCGCCTGCGAACCTCTACGGATCGGTGGCCGTCGCGAACATCACGAACGGCACGCAGTCCCTCGCCACCGGGTTCCTTGGCGAAGAGGTCGGGGCGGGGAGCGCGAGCTACCTGTGGTCCGTGAACCTCTCCGCGAACGCGCCCTACCCTTCCGCCCTCCAGATGCTCACGGGGCCGGGGAAGGACCCCGGCGTGGAGGGCACCGTCGCCGTCGTGGACCAGGGCGGGGCGCGCGCGGACGTGTTCCTCGGGAACGACAGCGGGGGCCTGGCAGGCTACCAGTTCAGCGACGCCGGCCGGGGCGCCTGGACCCCCCTCTGGGGATTCAACGCCGGACCCGGCGTCCAGTTCCTGGCCTCGCCGGTCTACGCCCGCGGGGACATCGTCGACGGGGGCACCAACGGTTGGCTCTACGACGTGAACGCGACCACGGGCGCGCTGACCTGGAAGATGTACCTCGGCGCTCCGATGTACGCCTCCCCCGCGGTCTCCGGGGGGATCGTGTACGCTTTCACGTCGGCCGGAGGGCTGGACGCCATCTCCCTCGCGGCCCCTCCCGTCTCGTTGGTCCCTCCAGCTCCCTCCCCCGCCGGCTCCACCAGCCCGGTGTTCATCTGGGCGGGCGCGGTGAACACGACAGGGGCGGACCGCGGGAACCTCTCCGGCGCCTCGGTGAAGCTCACGACCACCGGCGGCACGGTCCT
>JAKATE010000140.1 GCA_021828085.1 Thermoplasmata archaeon
TCCGATCTGCGCACGGGGGCCTCGAGCGGGCGAGGGTGCTCGATCTCCCCGTCCCGGAACCCGGGCCGGGCGAGGTCCGCCTCACCATGACCGCGGCGGGCCTCAATCACCTGGACCTCTTCACCCTGGAAGGTCTGGAGGGGGTGAGCATCCCCCTCCCCCATGTCCTCGCGGGCGACGGGACCGGGCGCGTGGAGGCCAACGGGCCCGGCGCGGCGCGCTTCCAGCCAGGGGAGCCCGTGCTCATCGATCCCTCGCTCTCCGACGGGACCTGCGAGTACTGCCTGCGCGGGCTCGAATGCTTCTGCCGCAACTACCGGATCCTGGGGGAGCACGTCCAGGGAGTGGCCTCCGAGCTCGCCGTCATCCCCGAGCGCAACCTCGTCCCGCTCCCACCGCGGCTCGACCCCGTGGAAGGGGCGGGGGTCGCGCTGGTCTTCATGACGGCCTATCGGGCGCTCTCCACGGTGGGAAGGCTCTCGGCGGGCGACCAGCTGGCGATCATCGGTGCCGGGGGGGGCCTCTCCACGGCCGCCGTCCAGCTCGGGCGGGAGCGGGGGGCCCGGGTGGTCGTCGCCTCGCGCTCGGCCGCCAAACTGGAACGGGTGCGGGCTCTGGGAGCGGACGACGTCCTCCCCCTGGGGCAGGGGGAGCCGCTCGACCGGGGGCTCTGGCGCCTCTCCGGGAAGAAGGGCTTCGACGTCATCTACGACTGCACCGGGAGGGAGACCTTCGCCCTCTCCGCCCGGGCGCTCGCCCGAGGGGGCCGACTGGTCTTCTCCGGGGCCACGACCGGGCCGCAGGTGAGCCTCGACCTCCGTCCCCTCTTCTGGCGCGGGGTGTCGCTCTGCGGGAGCACCATGGCTACCCGCCACGAGTTCTCCGAGGTGCTCGCCCTTCTCGCGGAGGGGAAGGTCCACCCGGTCGTGGACCGGGTCTACCCCCTGGCCGAGGCTCCCCGGGCCCTGGCGCGCCTTTCCGGGGGGGAAGGTTTCGGCAAGGTGCTCCTCCGCATGTGAAGGCCTAGCAACCGCTGACCGAATCCCCCCTGACGTTACGGGGGCGGGGCGTTTTTATAGGAGCAGTTAGAATTGGAATCCCTGCCTTCTCGTCAGAGTTGGTGTATCCGGAGAATCTGAACGTGTCTCAGCCGAGGTTTTCCAGTCTCCTGTCCGTGCTGATCCTCGCCCTCCTGGTCACGTCGGGAATGGCCGCGTATCTGGCCCTCTCCCCGGCCGCGGCCTCCGGTGCTCCCACCCCGGTGGCGACCCCCGGGGCCGGTCTGGCGGTCCATCCGGCCGCCACCAACTCCAACATCGTGGTCAATGCCGGCGTCCGCTACCTGAACGGCACCGGCGGCAGCCTCTCCATCGGAGGGAACGTCACGGTGGAGAACGGCGGCCACCTCTACCTCAACAACATCACCCTCTCCTTCGCCAGCTTCACGGTGAACAGCACCAACGGTCCCTCGGCGCTGCTCCACCGCTTCCACGTGCTCGTCGAGAGCGGCGGTGCGCTCACGCTCTGGAACTCGAAGATCACCACCAACTCGACGATCCTGCGGACCTACCCCAAGCTCAACCTCACGGTGGAGGGCGCGAGCACCCTCGCGCTCCACGACGGGAGCGCCATCGAGACGGCCGGGTGGGTCTACGTCACCGGCAACTCGCAGTTCCTTCTCTACAACTCCGCCGTGGAGGGCAATCCGGTGACCTACCCGGGAGCCCTGGGGAACTTCACCGGAGACAACAGTTTCGCCCCGTTCGTGACCATCACCGGTGGGAGCTCGGCGGTCTCCGTGGGGAGCTACTTCAACTCGACGTACGCCGACTCGTCGGCGACGCAGTCCCCGTCCCAGAGCGTCCTCTCGGAGAACTTCGCGATGCCCATCTCCCCCCAGCTCAACATCTCGGGAGGCTCGGGGAACCTCCGCGCACCGCTCACCCCTTCCACCCCGCTCGTGCTCGACACCTATCCGACCTTCTCGAGCGCGAGCATCCTCATCAGCTACAACAACTCCGGCCGGGCCGCCCAGACGGTCACGGGGAACCTCACGGTGATGGGGGCCTCCTCCGCCCCCGAGAGCGTGGTGATCACCCCGGGGCTCGGGACGACCTTCGTCCCCCTCCCGGCGAGCTACGTGGCAAGCTCAGTGAGCCTCTGGAACCTGAGCGCGCTCCTCTCCGCCTTCCAGTCGAACCAGGTGAACTTCACCCTCTCGGCCCCCTCCGGGGCGCCGGTGAGCATCACCCAGGTCGGGCTGAGCCTCATCCCGTCGTTCAACTACAACATCACCGTGGAGGATAGTTCCTCGTTCTACGCGGTGGACAGCTCGTTCAGTCTCACGTGGACGCCCACCCCGGGCCCGGGCTCCGGGGTGCAGCCGTCCAGCTCCAACAAGCTCCTCCTCACCGGCGGATCGACCGGCTACCTGGTGAACAGCTCGGCGTTCCTCCCGTACAACAACGTGGTCACCGATGTGAGCGCCTTCGTCCCGGATTCGACGAGCACGCTCTACGCCTTCCAGTGGCTCTCCGTCCCGGTCCACAACTCGGTCGGGCTGCCGGTGCCCGGGGTCGGGATCCGGGCCTACTCGACGCTCCCGAGCTCCAACCCGAACAACGTCACCGCGAACGACTACTCCTCTGCGAGCTGGCTCAAGACGAACCTCCCGCTCCTCTACGGTGCCCTCGCAGCCTCGAGCACCCACGCCTACGGCGTGTCGGGAAGGGACGGCCAGGCGACGCTCTCGGTGCTGAGCAATGTCGTCAGCGGCAGCGACCTTCCCGGCGGCACGTCGATGGGCAGCTATAACCTGACGCTGAGCCAGTCCGCCGAGACGCGCACGGGCGGGACCACCAACATCAGCGTCTCCGGTGGGACCGGCACCGGCTGCGCGTGGCCCATGGGGCCGACGTGCGCCCGTCCGCTGGTGCTGCAGAACGTCTCCATCCCGGTCCTCGCGGCGGACCTCCGCCTCTCCGCGGGATTCCTCTCCCCGGCCACCGCCACCGCGCCCTCCACGTACTACGAGGGCCGCTGGGTGCACCTGGTCCTCAACGTCTCCGACATGAGCAACCTCGCGATCCCCACGCCCCCCGGACAGGTCCCGATCACGATCTCCGACTCGTTCTCCGGCGGAACGGGGCTCCTCCCGGCCAATGACACCTTCACCACCTACGTCACCAACGCCAACATCACCACCGGCAACGTGACGCTCAACATCGGCTGGATGGTCCCCTACCTCACCGCCGGGACGCACACCGTCTGGGTGCAGCTCGACCCGAACGGGACCGTGGCCACGCCGAACGACCTCAACAAGACCCTCGTGCTCGTCTACCGGGCGCTCGGGGTCCCCTTCGAGCCCACCCCGGTCGTCGACCCGGGGATGCTGGACGGCTGCACCGGCGGGATCATCACCCCGAGCAGCCCCAACTCGTGCAACTCGGTGGTCCTCACGGCCAACGTCTACAACTACGGCGACGCCCCCGCGTCGGGGGCCATCGTCTCCTTCCAGCTGAACGGGGCCTCCGTGGGCTCCCCCGTGACGCTCCCCTCCATCGGGGCGCTCGGCGGCTCGGGGACGGCACGCCTCGCCACCAACGTCACCTGCACCTGCAACACCGTGGTGAGCGCGGAGGTCCAGTGGACCTACCCGATCCCGGTGAGCAATCCCCCGAACCCGATCCTCTTCTCCGCCTCCTCGCTCCCGCTGCCGACGGTGGACTACACCAGCGTCACCGTGACCAATGTGACGCAGCTCACCCTGGCGAGCACGGGGAAGCTCGAGCCGGCGCTGTCGAGCTCCCCGGTCCCCATCGGCGGGCTCCTCGCCTTCAACGTGACCCTCACCAACTCCGGCGGCCCGGGTTCGCAGGCCAACCTCTCCCTGGAGCTCGACAACGGCTCCGGCGCCCCGGTCCACCTGGTGACCGAGGTCGTCGGGACGGGCGGGGTCTTCCCCGGCCACACGACCCTCGTCCAGGCGATCTCCTGGCACGTTCCCGAGAGCATCATCGGCTCGCACACGGGCCCGCGGCGGTTCTACCTCGTGGCCGGCTGGACGAACGGGGGGACCGTCTCCTCGGTGACGGCGCTGGCCAACGTGACCATCGAGCCCTCGCTCATCAGCTTCACCGGCATGGCCTTCTCGTCCCTCTCCACCCAGTCCGGCGGCTCGGCGGTGTACACGCTGAGCGGCGGGACGATCCACTTCAACGGGACGGGATCGGCGGACCTCACGGTCTACCTCTCGGACCCGCTGAACCCGGCGGACAACTACTCGGTGGGAACCGGTGTCGCGCTCAACGCCACGAGCCTCGTCGGCGAGGTGCACTTCTCCTTGAGCTCCAACGGGGCCGCGGTCCCCCCCGGCCAGTACAGCCTGGTGATCCGGGCGTACTACAACGGAGGGCAGAAGTTCTACAACTTCCCCGCGGGCACGGTCACCCTGACCTCCCCGCCCACCACGGCCAAGCCGTTCTACGAGACCCCGCTCGGATGGATCATCATCGCCGTGGTCGCCGCGGCCATCGTGGCCGGGGTGCTCATCTACATGCGCCGCTCAGGCCAGGGCCAGCTGGTGGAATGCGGGGAGTGCGGCGAGCTCATCCCGGCCACGGCCACCGTCTGTCCGAAGTGCGGCGCCGAGTTCGAGCCGGAGGTGGTGCGCTGCAGCCGCTGCGCCTCGACCATCCCGGCCCAGAGCACGGTCTGCCCGGAGTGCGCCGCCCTCCTCCTCGGCACGGAGGGGACGACCACGAGCGAGGACGACCAGCGCAAGGCCTACGGGGAGTTCGTCGAGCGCTTCCGCGCCGAGGGCCGCAAGGAGCTCGGGGAGAACTACAACGAGGGATCGTTCTGGGACTGGTGGAAGCGCCAGGGCAGCTACCAGTCGTACAGCGCCTGGAAGCTCCAGCAGGCCCAGGGGACGAGGACCGGCATGGCCGCCCCCTCGGCGGA
>JAKATE010000141.1 GCA_021828085.1 Thermoplasmata archaeon
AGCGCGCACAGTTGTCCACGTTGTTCGTGCCGATCACCGCCCGGGCGAGCTTCTGGGCCAGGTAGGCCTCTTCGTTGCTCCCGGTGCAATCGGCGATGACCCCCAGGGCATCCGGCCCGCTGCGCTCCCGGATCTCATGGACCTTGAGGGCGATGAGGTCGAGCGCCTCCTCCCAGCTCGCTCGCCGGAAGTGGTCCCCCTCGCGGATGAGCGGGGAGGTGAGCCGGTCGGGGCTGTGGATGAAGTCCCACCCGAACTTCCCCTTGACGCACGTGGCGAGGCCGTTGGCGGGGCCCTCGGGGGTCGGCTGGATCTTCAGGATCCTCGAGCCCCGGGTGTGCACGTCGAAGCTGCACCCGACGCCACAGAAGGTGCAGACCGTCTTGGTCCGCTTCACCAGGCCCCGTCGCGCGTTCGCTTCCACCTCGCTGAGCTCGAGGACGGGGCGGAGCCCCCCGAGGCCCGGCTCGATCGACTTGGTGAGGCGGATGAGCTTCTCCTTCGTCGGGGGTGGGAGCCGCGTGAGGAACCCTCCCTGACCGATCATGCTCTTGGGCATGAGCGCGTCGACGGGGCAGACCGTCACGCACGTCCCGCAGGAGACGCAGGAGGACTGGTCGATGGGGTCGTTCTCCCCCCAGATGACGCGCGGGGGGTTCGCCTTCCAGTCGATCCGGAGCACCTCGTTGACCACCAGGTCCTGGCAGGCCTCCACGCAACGGCCGCAGAGGATGCAGTGGTCCGGGAAGTAGCTGTAGAAGGGGTTGGTCTCGTCAGCGGGATAGCCCTTCGGTCGGTACTCCTGGACCCGCAGACCGGTCCGGAGGACGGCGTCGTGAAGTACGCACTCGCCGTTCTTGTCGCAGACCCCGCAGGCGAGCTCGTGGTCCCGCAGGAGGCGGCTGAGTGCCTGCTCCCGGGCCGGGGCCGCCTTCGCGACGGAGACGGAAAGGCCGGCGCGGGCCGGAGTGACGCAGGAGCGCTGGAGCTTCCCGTCGACCGCCACCAGACAGGTCTCGCAGCTCTGGAGGGGCCCCAGACCCTCCTGAAAGCAGACGTGCGGCACGTATCTCCCCGTCCTCTCGAGGAGATGGAGGAGGCTCTCCCCCTCCGCCGCCTCCACCGCGACACCGTCCACGAGCACCTGGACCATGACAGAGCCTCTCACGTCAGGAAGCTCCCGGCCGCTTGAGTCTTGCGACAGCCGTGCGGGGGGTCAGCGCTTTCTTCGCAAAGGACCCTCTCGCGCTCCATGACGCCGAGCCGGGCGACCCCGAAGGGAAGGATGGGGGTCGCCATCCTCTCCGGCGGGCGGTCCCATCGATTCGGAAGGGACAAGCTGCGCCACTCCTGGAAGGGAAGGACCCTCCTCGACCGGGTGGTCTCGGCGGGCTACGGCGTGGCGGACCGCGTCTGGCTCCTGGCGAGGGATCCGACGCAGGGTGCCGAGTTGAAGGAGGGACTGACCGAACCCGTCGACCTACTTCTGGACGGGGACGCCACCGGCGCGGGACCCGGGCCGGCCATCTTCCGTGCCGTGATGGACCTACCGGTCCAACGCCTGCTGGTCCTTCCCGGGGACCTTGCCTTCCTGACCCCCGAGGGGCTCCGACGCTGGGTGGAGAGCTCTCGCCACGGCCATGCCTGGCTCACCTCGCTCTGGGACCCGGGCACGGGCCAGGTCGAGTGCGCCTGCCAGTTCTACCCTTCCCCCCTCTTCCGCGAGCGCCTCCGGTCCTGGCGCGCGGAGGCCTCCTGGATGGAACGGGCCTCGAGCCTGCTGCGCCTCTGCCCGCGGGGGGAGCTCCTCGACCGCGCTTCGCTCTCCTCGGACCCCCGGGAGTTCCTTTCCATCGATCGGGAGGTACAGTTGGAGACACCCCCGCCGCCACCCTTATGCTCGCCTCCCCGAGCCCCGAAGGGGCTCGACGGGAAGGCTTCGGAGCTCTACCGTGAGGCCCTCCGCGCCCGAGGTCTGGGTCAGCTCTCCCGAGCCCGCCATCTCTTCCTGGAAGAGGCGGAGGTCCACCAGAAGGACGGGATCGCCACCCTGGCGCTCCATGCGAGGTCGGACGCCCGCCGGACCCGCTAGAGGGTCAAAGGCCCCGGGGACGTGTTCTGGGGGACGAAGTGCCCAAGGGTTGACCTGGCCCAGGGCACCTTCTTCATCCGACCGGGCGCCCTCCTCCCTCTCATGAGCATCTGCCCGGGCTGTGGCCGGGAGGTCCCCGAGGGGGTCACGGGGTCCTCCATCCGGGGAGCGGAGGGGCTCTACCATCTCCCCTGCGCCCCGGAGGCCCTCGTGGACGCCGCCCGGGAGGAGTGGGAGGCGATCCTCCGCAAGGGGATCCGCTACTTCCTCGGGAAGTACGCCTCCGAGTCCCCCGCGGGCCCCACCCCCCCTCCCGCCGCGGCCTTCCTCGAGATGGGGGAGGCGCTCGCCGACGAGCAGGACCGACGCAGGAAGGCCCGCTGAGCCGGTCTTCGCCTGTCCGCGGGCGGGCGCAGAGCTTATGCGGAGGAATGCGCATAACCACGGGGTGCGCCACGGGCCCCAGAGGCCCTGAGCCGCGCAGGATCCGATGGAAGGGGAGGTCCGTCTTCAGCTCTCGCTCGGGCGGCGCGACCGCGCCATCGCCCTCCTGGACGGGGAGGGGCGCTCGCCCCGCGAGGTCTGGGAGCTCGGGACCGCGGAGGCGGAGCAACTCGCCCACTACGAGGAGGCGCTCGCCTCCGGTCAGCCCACTGTCGCGCTCCGGGGGATCCGGGAGATGCTCGGGCGCGGGCTTCAGCCCCCGCTGCTCTGGTGGATGGCGAAGAGCCTCGAGGGGCGAGCGCTCCTCGACCTGGGTTCGTACGACGAGGCGCTCATGTGGATGGACCCGGCGGTCCTCCGGACGCGCCACAACCAGTTCTGGTGGTACGACGCCCTGCTCACCCTCGCCTGGGTCCACTACTTCCGGGGGGAGCACCACGAGGTCCGTCGGGCGGTCGTCCCCCGGCTGCTGCTCTGCCCCCTCCCCGGCTTCGGCCCGTGGTTCGTGGGGCAGGGGAGCTTCCTCCTGGGCCTCTCCTCGCGGGATCCCCAGCGGCGCGTACAGCACTTCGTCGGCGCCCAGGAGGCGCTCGAACGCTCCGAGCGCTACGCCGTCTACCCTTCCCCCTGGAAGGGGGAGAACCTCTACTTCAGCTCTGTGGCGGCCTTCGAGGCGGGTTCGCGCGCCAGCGTCCGCCCCCTCAAGGAGGCCCTCGAGGGGCTCTCCGGACCGGAGTGGGAAGGAGCGATCTACGACCCGCTGCGCGAGGGGCTGGAGCACCAGATCGCCCGGGCGGGAGGGCAGACCCCCCCCAACCCGCTGAGTTCCTTCCCCCGCCGCTACGCCGCGAACTGGGAAGTCCTCTCCGGAGGCCACCGCGCGGCCGACGAGCCCGACGACCAGTCTACCTGAGGCGCCCCGGGCGCTTCCCGTCAGGGTACGGCCGGTTCCCCATCCCTGGCCTTCCCGGGGAGCTTCGGCGCTCCTTCACGGAACGTCCACGCGCCGTTCCCGGGGGTGCGGTCGGGTTCTTCGAACTTGGGAGAACGCATTGTAAGGACTGGTTCATCCGGAAACTGGGTGTGTCGCCGAGAGACCGCTCGGATAGAGGTCCACGCCTCCACAGCGGAATAGCACGGCCGTCCTGAAGTGCGCCTTGTTCCCGAACCCGTAGGCCATCTTCTGGATGGTGGCGATCCTCGAGTTCAACCCCTCCGCCACCGCGTTCGAAATACGATGGGCGAAGAAGTTCAGCACCCCCTTCAGGTGGTCCTTCACCATCCTCGCCACCTCGACCATGTGCTTGAGCCGAGAGGGGGTCGCCCAGAAGTGGCACCGTGCCCAGTACTTCCTTCCCGACGCCGGGCTTTGGTAGTCCCAAAGCTCGGCCAGAGCCTCCTTCAGCGCGTAGGCCCGACCGGTCCGTAGGTGGAGCTCCATGAGCGCGCCGAAGCGGTCACGCTGCTTCTCGGGTAGGTTCCCCCCTTGGTACAGCCCGAGGTACTTCGTCCCCTTCAGGGTCGGGTCGTCCCCCTTCAGGAGCTCCCGGTTCTCGCTCCCTTTCACCTTGTCCACGCCCTCGTTGGCGTGCTTCATGATGTGGAATCGGTCGAAGACCATCTTGTCCATCGCCCCGGGGACGTACTGCTGGATCGAGGCGATGAAGGGGTCCCACATGTCGAGACCCACCGCCTCGATGTGGGCTCTCTGCTCGAGGGTCAGGGTCTGGAAATGGAGGTCGAGCGCCTCCTTCTTTCGATCCACGCCCACCCATTCGACCGTCCCCTTCCCGAGGCTGTAGATGAGGGTAGCGTACTGCTGACTGTGGCCTACGGCCTTCTCGACCACGCCCATGAGACGAAGCACGAGCGGGGGCTTGCGGGAGATTCCCCGCTCCACCGCCCGGTCCTGGAGGTCCCCTGAGTATCGCTCTCCTCGCTCACGTCAATGGCGAACCTCTCGAAGTACTTGTTGAAGTGGCTGTTGGGCTCAGCCCAGGGCACGTCCACCTGCTTGACCCCGTGGTTCGGGCACTCCACGCGAGGGGGACGGGCGTGGACCAGGTCTGGAAGGCCATGGTGTCCAGGTGACGCCAGATCCTCTCCTCCATGTGGTCGTACGCTGGGAGCTTCTGCCAGCACTGGGGGCAGATCCAGAGCGCCCCCTCTTCGTGCTCGAGATCGACCTCGACCTTCTGCTCCTTGACGTTGAGGTCCACGCGCCCTACGGTCCACGGCGGTTGCAATCCCAGAAGCTTGCCCCCGAGGTCCCCCTCCTGCAAGCAGTCCACCCGCGTGCCGGACCCCCTACTCGGTCAAGAGGCTACCTACCCGAATCCCGGAAGAACCAATTTGGGCGATGCGGCCCTTGCGTGGTCTACAAACTCATGGACAAGCCCGTGG
>JAKATE010000142.1 GCA_021828085.1 Thermoplasmata archaeon
GCGGACCCGGAGGATCCCCACGACCTCACGGAAGCTGGGTGTCTCCTCCGGTGAGGACGCGGCCCTCCGCTCGTGGCCGAAGACGATGAACAGCACGAACGCAAGCGCGGCGACGGCGCCGTAGACGAGGAGCATGTTCCGGACGCCCAGGGCGCCGTCCACGGCCTGGGTCGCGCCCAATCCTATCGCGAGGCCGATGTAGATCGAGAGCGTTCCGAGCCCGGTCGCGGTGGCGACCTCGGACTCCGGGAACCAGGTCCGGACCATCTTCGAGATGCTGTTGAGGATGAAGGGCTGCCCCACGGCCCCCACGCCCTGGAAGACCAGGAGCGCGACGAAGTTCGGGGAGAAGGCGCGCAGCAGGCCCGAGACCGCAAGGAGGCCCGACCCGACGAGGACCGCCTTCCGGAAACCTCGCGAGTCCACGAAGTATCCGACGGGGAGCGAGACGACGACAAAGGCGAGCGGGTAGGTCGCCGCCATGACGTTGACGAAGAGGACCGCGTTGGACGGGGAGGGGCAGAAGACCGCCACGTCGCAGCTGGGGAGCGGCGAGGAGAACGTGATCCAGAGCATCTGGGCGACCACGCTCGTCGCCATGAACGCCCCGAGCACCGCCCAGCGGCGGGGGGAGGCCGGGGGTTCGAGGGGGACCGGCGCTTCGTGGCTCGTCGTGCTGACCAAGGATGCCCGACCCTGCCGTGAGACGCAGGGATATACATGTAAGTGGGGCGGTTACGGGGACCGTCCCATGGAGATGGACGAGCTGCTCACGGTCGTGCAGAAGCGCTTCCGGCCCTACGACGGGAAGCTCCCCGCCCACATCGCCCTCCCCGACCACGGCATGGGCGAGGCGGAGGTCCTGGACCTGCTGAAGCGCGTCGAGGGGGCTGAGGAGCGCAGCTGGAAGGGCGGGTTCGTCTCCGGCGCCGTCTATCACGGGGAGCGGGAGCACGTCCGCTTCGCCACTCGAGCATACTCGATCGCCTCCCAGACCAACCCGCTGCACCCCGACGTCTGGCCCAGCCTCACGATGATGGAGAGCGAGATCGTGGCGATGACCTCGCACATGCTGAACGGGGGGGAGCGGGCGCGCGGCTCCGTCACCTCCGGGGGGACGGAAAGCATCCTGATGGCCATGAAGGCGTACCGTGACTGGGCGCGGGCGAAGCGGGGGATCGTCGAGCCCGAGGTGGTGCTCCCGGTCACCGCTCACGTCGCGTTCGACAAGGCGTGCAACTACTTCGGCATCCGCGCACGGCCGGTGCCCTTGGGCGAGCACCTTGCGGCCGACGTCGAAGCCGTCAAGCAGGCCATCACCCCGAACACCATCGCGGTCGTGGGCTCGGCCCCCTGTTTCCCCTACGGGGTCGTCGACCCGATCCGGGAGATGTCCGAGGTCGCCAAGGACCGGAAGGTGGGCTTCCACACCGACGCGTGCCTGGGGGGGTTCATCCTGCCCTGGGCGAAGAAGCTGGGTCGCCGCGTGCCGGACTTCGACCTCGCGCTGCCGGGGGTCACCTCCATCTCGGTGGACACCCACAAGTACGGCTACGCGCCGAAGGGCACCTCGGTGGTCCTCTACTCCGACCCTGAGATCCTCCATCACCAGTACTACGTGGCGAAGCGGTGGCCCGGGGGGATCTACTTCTCTCCGACGATGGCCGGCAGCCGCCCCGGGGGGCTCGTGGCCGCGGCGTGGGCCACCCTGCTCGCCATCGGGCAGGACGGTTACCTCGCTCTCGCGAAGCGCGTGCTGGACGCGGCCGAGGAGGTCCGCAAGGGCGTCGCAAAGGTCCCCGGTGTCCGGACGATGGGAGAGTCCGCGATCGTCGCGGCCTTCACCACCGAGGACCACGACATCTACCAGGTCATGGAGCTCATGTCGCAGAGGGGATGGTTCCTCAACGGTCTGCAGAACCCTCCCGGCGTGCACCTTGCGGTGACCTTGCGCCATGCACGTCGCGCCGTGGTCCGCCGCTTTGTCTCCGACCTTCGGTGGGCGGTGGAGACCACCGGGACCTCCGGCACCGCCTCAGGGCTCGCTCCGATCTACGGGCTCGCGGGAACCATGCCCGACGAGGCGGTCTCCGAGTTCCTCGAGACCATCATCGAGTGGATGTACCACGCCTCCTGAGCCGGGGGCGAGGGAGCAGGGACCGGACCGATGGGGACTGGCGGAGCGGACGCGGGTCCGTACTTCCTGGGCATCGACCTCGGGACCTCCTCCTGCAAGGTCGCGCTGACCGACGCCACCGGGAAAGTGGTCGCGGGAGAGACCGGGAGCTACCCGCTCTCCCTGCTCCCCGGAGGGGGCGTCGAGCAGGACCCTGAACGATGGTGGAGCGCGATCGTCTCTGCGACAGGGAATCTGTTCCAGAGCGGGCACGGCATCGATCCTTCGCGCGTGCAGGCCCTCGGCGCGACGGGGCAGTGGTCCGGCACGGTGGCCGTCGACCGTTCCGGCCGTCCCCTCCGCCCGGCGATCCTGTGGATGGACACCCGCGGCGAGCCTTTCGTCAAGGCGCTGACCGCCGGGTTCCCGGGCGTTTCGGGCTACCGAGTCGACAAGCTCCTGCGATGGTTGCGAAGGACCGGAGGAGCTCCCGCGCACTCCGGAAAGGACTCGCTCGCCCACATCCTGTACCTCAGGGGGAAGGAACCGGACGTCTACCGGTCCACCCACTTCTTCCTCGAGCCCAAGGACTACGTGAACTTCCGCTTGACTGGCACCTTCACCGCGTCCTGGGACAACGTGGTCGTGACGTGGGTCACCGACAACCGCGATCCCTCCGCGGTGCGGTACGACCCTGCGCTGTTCCGAATGACCGGGCTGGACCCCTCGAAGTTCCCGCCCCTCAAGGGATGCACCGAGGTGGTGGGGGGACTGGACCCGCGCGCGGCAGAAGAGCTCGGGCTCCGAGCCTCGACGCCGGTGGTCGCCGGGGCCGGGGACATGCAAGCGTCGTTGATCGGGGCGGGTTGCACCCGACCTTTCCAGTTCCACCTGTACCTCGGTACTTCCTCGTGGCTCACGGCCCACGTGCCGTTCAAGAAGACCGACGTGGTCCACAACATGGCCTCGCTCCCGTCGGCGATCCGCGGAAGCTACCTTATCGTCGCGACGCAGGAGTCGGCCGGCTCCTCGCTGAGCTACATGCGGGACCTTCTGTTCGGCAAGGACGGCGCCGCCCCGGGGTTCGGGGAGCTCGACCGCATGGCCGCCCGGGCCGCCCCGGGCGAGGGCGGGGTCCTGTTCACCCCGTGGCTCTACGGGGAGCGGGCACCGGTCGAGGACCGGAACCTCCGGGGGGCCCTGGTGAACCTCTCGCTCGGAGTTGGAAGGGACCAGGTGCTCCGGTCGGTGCTCGAGGGTGTCGCCTACAACACCCGCTGGATCCTCGGCCCCGTCGAACACCTGGCCGCGGGACATCGGGCCGACCCGATCCGGGTCGGAGGCGGAGGGGGCGCCTCCAGCCTGTGGTGCCAGATCCTCGCGGACGTGCTCGGGCGGACGATCGAGGTCATCGAGGAGCCGGCCTACGCCACCGCGCGAGGGGCGGCGCTCCTCGCCGCGGTCGGGACCGGGAAGACCACCTTCGAAGAGGTCGCGAAGGCCAGCCGGACCGTCCACCGCTTCGCGCCCGACGCGAAGCGCGGTGCGGTCTACGACCGCATGTTCGAGCGTTACGTTCGCTTCCACCGGCTGAACGCCCCGCTCTTCCGGGACCTCAATCAACCGAAAGGCCGGGCGGACTGAAGGCGAGCTCCCGGGCCCCTGGTGCGGGAACCGGGGCGCGAGCCGTACACGGTCCCTTTCTTCCCTGGTGAGCGCGCCGGGGGGGGGCAAGGGGAGGTTGCGGCCCCTACCTACCCGCTCTGCAGGGAGGACCGCCGCCGAGCGGGGACCCAGAGCAGGAAGACGAGCGGTACGATGACGAGCAGCGCGAGGACGCCCCAGAACTTCGAGTATCCATACGTCGCGATCACCCATCCTGAAACGAAGGCGACGGTCGCGCCCCCGGCGAGCTGGATGCCGTTCAGCAAGCCGATGGCGAGAGGAGTGTCCTTCATCGTCAGCCCCGGGAGATAGGGCGGGATGACGTACATCATCGCGTAGACCATCCCGAACGTGAAGGAGAAGCACGTGGCGATGGCCGCGACCCCCACCACGCCCGCGAAGGGGATGAGGGCCAGCAGAGCGGCGGGGACCGCGGTGAACACGGCCATCTGGGTCCTTCGGTTCGAGAACCGCTCGGTGAGGCGTCCCCCAAGGGGCCCCCCGAACAGGCTCGGGAAGACGAAGAGCGCGCCCACAGCCCCGGCCAGGGAAGCGGCCCATCCCAGCCCGGCCGTCGCGCTCTCGGCGTAGGGGACGAAGAACTGACCGGAGGAGAGCGACGCTCCCTCGAGGCCGACGAAGGCGAGCCCGATCCCCCAGACCGCCCGGGAGCGGAGCGCCGGGGGAGGGAACGGTGGGGGAGGTCCGCGGGGCGCCGGCCCCGTTCCCGGGGTCCGCGGGACCCAGGCCGCCCCCATGAGGAAGAGGAGGAGCATCGCGCCGCCGCCAAGCGCCACGGCGGGCTCCCAGCCCATGATCGGGTCGAGGACCGCGGGAACGAAGGTCCCCAGCCCGGCCCCCGCGGCGAAGGCGGAACTGAACGCGCCCACGGGGATCCCCCGCTTCCCGGGGGGGTAGAGCGTCGCGACGAGCGCGATCGCGGGAGAGAAGAACAGCCCGGCGCCCGCCCCCGAGAGCGCCCGGAGCAGGAGGAGGAGCCAGAAGGTCGGGGCGATGGCGGAGAGGAGCGAACACACCCCCAGGAGTCCTGCGCCCACCAGCGAAAGGGTGCGGGTCCCGTAACGGCGGGAGAGGAGCCCCGCGGGGACCTAGATCGG
>JAKATE010000143.1 GCA_021828085.1 Thermoplasmata archaeon
CGATCTCTCCTTCCGGCTCACTCCCCGGATGGAGCGCAGGAACTCGAGGACCTTCCCGGAGAGGGCCATGCCGCGGACCAGGGGGCCGGGCTCACCCGCCCGGAGGAGACGTCCCCGGAGCACCTGGAGACCCATGTTCCCCCCCAGCGGGTCCTCGATGCCGCTGACGCATTTCTCCAGGAGCACCCCGTCCCGCGCCTCGTGGAGGAGCTCCTCCCGGGTCCAGTCCCCGGGCTCGACGAAGGTGTTCGTCATCCGGGCGAAGACCCGGCTGAGGAAGTCCGACCTACGGGCATTCCCGGTGGGGGAGCCGCCCAGGACCTGGGCGGTCTCCCGGTCATGGAGGTAGCCCACGAAGCGTCCGTGGTCGACGAGGACCGTTCGGTGGGCGACCGTTCCCTCGTCGTCGAAGCCGATGGACCCCCAGCCCCGGGGGAGCGTTCCATCGTCGACCAGGGTGAGGAACTCGGGTCCCAGCTGCTGCCCGAAGAGCGGGGCCAGGTACGAGCGGCCCCGGAGGACCTGGTCGGCCTCCGCGCCGTGGCCGAAGGACTCGTGGGCGAAAGTGCCGGTGGTGCTCGGATCGAGGACCACGGTGGAAAGCCCCAACGGGGGCTTGTGGGCCCCGAGCATCGCCTTCGCGCCCCGCGCGATCTCCCTGACCGCCGGTTCATCGATGCGGTCGAGGACCTCGTAGCCTCCCCGGAACCCCTCGCTGAGGTAGTCCTGCTCGCTCCGTCCCCCCTCCGCCGCGACGGCGAGGACCCGGGCCACGACCCCCACCAGCCGCTGGGAGAGCCTCGCTCCCGAACTGGAGAGGAAGAGCCTCTCTTCAGTGACCTCGTCGAGGGAGACGAAGGTCTCGACGACGGCACCGGTGGACATGGCCCAGGAGTGGGCCGAGCGCAACCAGTCCATCCGGTCCTCGAAGGAGAGCGATTCAGGAGCGCGGAGGGTGTCGGTCCTGAAGGTCCCGACGCCATCGGGCAGCCGACCGGGAGGCGGGCCGGACTTCCCTTCCCGGCCGAGGCGCGGCAGGAGGCCTTCGAGCGAATCCTCCAACTCGCGCTGATCGAGGCCGCTCGTGGCGCACTCAGCCCAGTGGTCCCCGTCCCAGACCCGGAAGACCGCTCCTTCGAGCCGGGGACGCTCCGAGAGGTTTCGCGAGCGGCGGTCCAGCCGGGCACGGAGACCGCTCTGCCGCTCAGCCATGACCTCGGCGTAGGGGGTGCGCTGGACGAGGCGCTCGAGCATCTGGTGGAGCAGGTCCACCGACTCGTCCAAGGACATCCGTGCTCCCGCAAGTGCGGCCGCGTATAAGTGAAGAATCCGGGCCTTCGAGCGCGCCTCCGGCGGACCCGGCACCGGGCCACGGCTGGATCGATCCGATGCGCGCCAGGATGGCGAGGTCGGGAACGGTGGCCCGGCGACTTGGCTCCTCGGGGGGCTCGAGCCGCCGGGGAAGGACCGGTCGGGGGAAAGGTCACGCGCCTCCCGGCGCCCGAGCCCCCTTACCGGTACCTTTCCTCGAGATGAGCGCGCAACATCCAGGCGGTCTTCTCGTGCCGCTCCCATAGATCGGTCAGGAAGTTGTTGGTCCCGGCATCGTGGAACCGATCGACGGAGAGCTCGAGGTCGCTTCGAGGGTAGGCGATGAGCGCCTCGTGGTCGGGCAAGAGGCTCTCGATCATGTGGGTGGAGCCGAGGGGGACGGTCGACGGGGACTCCTTGAGCCGGGCCAGCTTACGGAACTCCTCGAGCGATCCGGCGGCCACCCCTCCAAGGGCTCGGACCCCTTCCGCCACGTCGTCCACGATCCGGTTGAGCTGATCGTACCGCTCGTTGAACAGGCGGTGGAGCTCCCCGAAGGTGCTCCCGGTGACGTTCCAGTGATGTTTGCGGGTCTAGGTGTAGAGGACGAACCCGTCCGCGAGCAGGGTGGTCAGGAGCTTCGCGGAGCCGTCCCAGTCGGAGGCGGTCAGGCTCGAGGTTGATCGGGCCTTCGGCATGGGCAACCAACCCCGACCGTAGAATCGATCGGCTCGGTCAAGGGGGTTTGACGGGCGCCGCGTTCCCCTGCCATCTTCCCATCTCCGGGAGCCGAGCGTTGGGTGGCATGGTCCGACGTGATGACGCCTCGGGTGGAGAACCTAGGCAGGCGGAGACCCCCCCCCGAGGTTTTCAGGGCACGCCGCGACCCCGCGGTCAGGCCTACCGAAATCCGAACCTCGATCCCGGGGGCCGTCCGCCCGATCCGGCCTCTATGGTGTTCTCCTGCTGGTCCCTACAGGTACGCTTGGAGGACTCCCTCGACGCTGGGCCTCCCCAGGTACGAGGGGCCGAACGGGAGGCATGACCGTCTTCCGGAGGTACCTCGAGAACTTCAGCGGACGTCCCTTCGTTTAGGGCTGCGCTTCCTGCGCCACCAGCGGACTCCGCCCAGGGAAGCGAGGGCGACGGTTGCCCCCAGCCCGGCTCCGAGCAGGAGGGGGGGCCAAAGGACCGCTGGGACGGAGGGGGTGACCGGTCGGCTCGCATTCAGCTGAGACCACAGGGCACTGGTCTGGCCCTGGGTGGAGCTGAGCTCACTCTCGAGCGAAGCGATCGTCTGGTCATCCTGGGCCTCGGTGGATCGGAGCGAGGCGAGCGCAGAGCTCAAGCTCGAGACCTCCAAGGCCGAAGCGTTGTACTCCTGCTCGAGCGCGGTCGTGTTCGACTGCGCGGCCGAAAGGTCGGCCTGCGCTGTGGTGAGCTCGCTCCTCAGGAGAGCGATGGAGGAATGGAGCGCGTTCAACTCTCCCTGCTGCTGGGCCATCGAGCTGTTGTCCGCCGCGAGGAGCAGCGAATCGTTCTCGAGCTCCCCCTGCAGCGCACCCGCTTGCCGGCCGAGCTGATGGATCTCGGAGGCCTGGGCGGACAGCTCGGTGTTCAGGACGCCGATGACTTGGAGGAAGAACTCCACCGTGGGGGAGCGGGCCGCCTCGTCGAGCGAGATCAGCTCGTTGTTGTTGGAGAAGGTGGCTTGGGTGGCGTTGTTCACGTAGTCGCTCCCTGCGACGACGTGGACGTACTGGTGGTTCGGGTCGTTCGGCTCGTTGACCTGCTTGTTCACCTTGGTCGACGCCGCGTCGTTGAACGACAACCCGGTCAGGATGGCGGCCGTGGGCGCGATGAAATCAATGGTCGCCGTGAAGTTCGAGAGGGGGACCAGCGTGGTCTCGTTGAGGTAGCTCACGGCGATCGAGGGCTGGGGGGAGCCGGTGAAGGACTCGCTCACCGTGCTGTCGTTGTAGGTCTGCGAGAAGGCGTTCAGGAGGCTCACGATGTTCCCCTCGGGGCACGGAGCCCCGTCGCAGGAGTAGGCGTCGGTGCCGGTGACCGTGAGGAAGCTCCCGGTCTGGAGCGACAGGGGGAAGCTCAAGGTGCTCTCGGACTTCTCCACCGAGGCGGCGCCCGCGACGGAGGCCCCGGTCTCGGCGGTCGTGACCGTCACCTCGTTCCCGGTGACGTTCTCCCAGACCGGGGTGATGAACTGGTCGTTGACGAAGCTGATCGAGGCCTGGGATTGGCTGGTCTGCTGGAAGCCCGTCCCGCTCAACGTCGAAGACCACCCGTACGCCCCCGAGGCACTCTGGTTGAACCAGCAGGCGGGGGAGGCGTAGAGGGTGCAGCCCGGGGTGACGAAGGTGCTGATCGACGGGTTGGTCCATTCGTAGCTGGTGAGCGACGCGCCCGTGACCGCGGGGTTCGTCCACAGGAGGAGGTCCCCCGCCACGTGCCAGTAGCTCCCGCCCGAGACGCCCTGGGTGCTGCTCTGGTTCACGGTCACGCTCCACGGGTGGCTCCCCTCGAGGAGGCCCAACGCCCCCGTCACGTCGATCGTCTGGGGCCGGTCATTGAGGGTGAAGTCAGCGGTGATCGGGCGCCAGGCGAAGAGGTCGATCCCGCCGGTGTTGACGTAGGGGAAGGGAAGGACCTGGGCCAGGCCCGTCCCTCCGACGCTGATGTTGACCACCCGGAACGACGGCTCGTCCGCGTACCAGAACTCGTCGACTCCGTACCCGTACGGGTAGAGCTCGAGCACCGCCCGGTAGGTGTCCGCGGGCACGTTGACCGAGGTGGTGAGGGTCTCCTGCCCGGGTTGGAGGACCGGGGAACTGTAGTTCCAGAGGGGCAGCACGGTGGTGGGCAGGTCGTAGTGGGCCGGGACCAGTGCCGGGTAGAACAGGAGCTCGAGGCTCGACGTGAAGGTGCAGGGGGGGCCAGAGCAGAGGTGAGGGTGCCGGAAGATCCAGTGGGACGGCCCGGAAAGGATGGACTGGTACTCGGTCACGTTCTTGAGTACCGTCGAACTCCCGTACTCGGGAAGCGTCCCGAACAGGATCATCACATTGTTGACCCAGACGTTGTAGTCAGTGTCGAAGATGGTCCCCGTGACGCTCGTGGTGAAGTTCAGCTCGATCAGGCCCCAGCCCTGGGCCGGAGCGGTCGGAAGGGTGACGCCCCCCTGGCGGTAGCCGATGCTCCCCTCGTTCCCCACGAACAGAGGCACGACGATGGGAACGGTCGGGGGAGCGAGCGGGGCTTCGGAGACCTGGACGTAGGAGGAATTGTTGCTCACCGCGTCGGGCACGGTGTAGTTGGAACGAACGATCGGGGACGGGGAGATCCCCGCCGGGAGGGGTTGGACCGCCGCACGGGGGGAGACCGGGGTGTCTCCTTCCAGGGGGGCCGCGGCTCCCGAGGAGACCATGAGGAAGGTTACGGCAATGGCGACCAGGACCCAGGCGACCGGAGTGGCGCGCGTCATGGACAGGGCCGGGAGTGGCTGTCGATCCGCTCGGGGGCGATGGCCCGTTACGTGCCCCGGCTATTTGTATCTAGGAGATCGGA
>JAKATE010000008.1 GCA_021828085.1 Thermoplasmata archaeon
TTCCGATCTCCTCTCCGAGCTGGTCGACGAGACTGCGCACCGCCCCGTGCACTCCGTGGAAGGGGCGGCCGTGGCCGTCGTCCGCGAGCTGCTGGCCCGCCACACCTACGCCCAGGAGGCCGAGGTCTGTGTGAAGGCCGAGTACTTCCGGAGCCGGGGGATCCGGGAGGACAAGGCCTCGCTGGAGGACTTCGTTCTCTACGGTCGGGCCTTCGCGCGGCGCAACGGCCGGGAAGAGGTCCTGGTGCGCAAGGAGGTGGGGGCGGAAGCCGTCGGGATGACCGCCTGCCCGTGCGCCATGGAGACCTGCCGCGCCCTCCTGGAGCAGGAGTATCCGCTCCTCAAGGACCCGCAGTTCGCCACCCTTCCGATCATCACGCACAACCAGCGCAACCGCTCCCGGCTCACGCTCGGGCTCCCCGAATCGCTGGAGATCGAGGCGGACGAGCTCCTCGACATCATCGAGCATGCCCAGAGCTCCCCCACCTACGCGATCCTCAAACGGGGGGACGAGGGGAGGCTGGTGCTCGACGCGCACCGGAACCCGCGGTTCGTGGAGGACGTGGTGCGCGCCCTGCTGACCCTGACGGAGGCGCACTTTCCCTCGCTTCCCGGGGAGGTGGAGGTCGACGCCTTCACCCGGAGCGAGGAATCGATCCACAAGTACGATGTGAGCGCCGAGCATCGTATCACGCTGGGGGAGCTCCGGCGGGAGCTCCATCCGTAGGGCGACGCCCCTCGGTCCTCCGGGTTGCCCCATGGCCCGTATCGCCGTCCTGCTCAACGACCGCTGCCACCCGAAGGAGTGCCAGGGGGAGTGCCAGGCCTACTGCCCGCCGGTCCGGATGGGGCAGGACTGCATCGTCTGGGGGGAGGACGGCAAGCCCGTCATCTCCGAGGTGCTGTGCATCGGCTGCGGCATCTGCGTGCACAAGTGCCCGTTCTCGGCCATCAAGATCCTCAACACCCCGGAGGCGGCAGAGGAGGAGATCGTGCACCGCTACGGGCTCAACACCTTCCGACTGTACCGCCTGCCGATCCCCCGGCCCCGGGGCGTGGTGGGTCTCATCGGGCCGAACGGGATCGGCAAGTCCACCGCGATCCGCCTGCTCAGCGGGACGGAGAAGCCGAACCTGGGGCGCTACCAGGACCCGCCGGACTGGGAGGAGATCGTCCGCCACTACCGGGGCACCGAGCTCCAGGGGCACTTCCAGCGACTCTCGCGCGGGGAGATCACCGCCGAGCTCAAGCCGCAGTACGTCGACCAGCTGAGCCAGCGGACCGGCGTCGCCCTGGGCGAGTACGTCGGGGAGTCCGGGGGGGACGCCGCGGCCGCCCTTGCCGCCCTTGGCCTGACCCACCGGAGCGATGTGCCGCTGGAGACCCTTTCTGGGGGGGAGCTCCAGCTCGCCGCGATCGCCCGGTCGCTGGCCACGCGGGCGGACCTGTACTTCTTTGACGAGCCGTCCAACTACCTGGACATCGTCCAGCGTCTCAACGTGGCCCGGGTCCTGCGCGAGCTCGGCGACCGGGCCAGCGTGGTGGTGGTGGAGCACGATCTGGTCCTCCTCGACTACATCGCCGACCAGGCCCACCTGCTCTACGGGGAGGAGGCGGCCTTCGGGGTCGTCACCAGCCCCCTGCCCATGCGCACGGCGATCAACACCTACCTGGGCGGTTATCTCCGCGAGGAGAACGTGCGCTTCCGTCCCGAGCCGATCGTCTTCACCTCCCATCCCCCCAAGCCGGCCTCGCAGCGGACCCCCCGGGTGACCTTCGGAAGGCTGGTCAAACGGTTCCCCCGTTTTGCGCTCGAGGTGGGCGGAGGGACACTGTACAAAGGGGAGATCGTCGGGATCGTCGGTCCGAACTCGGTGGGGAAGACGACGTTCGTGCGGATGCTCGCGGGGATGGAAAGCCCGGACGAGGGCAGCCCCCCCTCGACGCTGCGGGTGAGCTACAAGCCGCAGTACCTCCGGGCAACGGGAGCCTGGACGCTCAACGAGCGGGTGGCGTCGCTCCGGACGGGCGAGGGGTTCGACGCGGAGCTCTTCCAGCGCGAGCTGGTCCCGACGCTCCGGCTGGGGAGCCTGCTCGACGTCCCGTTGCCGGACCTTTCCGGGGGGGAGCTCCAGCGGGCGGCGGTGGGCCTCGCCCTGGCCCGACCGGCGGACCTCTACCTCCTCGACGAGCCCTCGGCCTACCTCGACTCCAACGAACGGATGAACGTCGCCCGGCTCATCCGTCGGATCGTAGAGCGGGAGGCCTCCACCGCGCTCATCGTGGACCACGACGTCTACTTCCTCGACCTCACGTCGGATGCCCTGATGGTCTTCCGCGCGAAGGACGAGCAGAAGACCGCGGGGGAAGGGGAGGGCCCCTTCCCCATGCGCGAGGGGATGAACCGGCTCCTCCGGGACGTGGAGATCACCTTCCGCCGCGACGAGGAGAGCCATCGGCCCCGCATCAACAAGGTGGGCTCGGTGCTCGACCGGGAGCAGCGCTCGCGGGGCGAGTACTACTACGAGCCCGCCGCCTGACGGGGCAACCGCTGCCGGGTGGGGGGGTCTGCGAGAGCCCTCCGCAGGCTCACGGTTCACGCCCCGTGTCCGACCGCACCCGCCGGGGTCCGGCGCACCAGGGGGGGCACGCCGGCCCTCGGGGCGCGTTCCGCCCATCCAAGGCCCGGCCGGGGGAGGGGCTTCGACCGCCGCGCGGGTGTCCGACCCCCCCCCGGCGCTCCCTCGACCTTGCCTCCTGGGCGAGGCGGGGGGGAGGGCAGTAGAATACGTACTCATACGCATCCATGAACAAGGGTTTAAGTGCCCGTTGCCGCTCCCCGCGCCGGGGGAGCTCGTTCTGCGGAGCGGGCACGCCCCGGAGGCAGGAATGGAGCGATCGGAAGGACACGCCCGGGTGAGAGAAAGCGCCTCGCAGAACCAACCAGGATCAACGGCACACCGGTCCCCGGGGGGCTCTCGGGGGAGGGGCCTCTCGGGGGGAAACGGGAGGCGGGCGGGTCGAGGGCTGGCCATCGCGATGGCCCTCGGCGGGGCCTTCCTTGTCACCGCGCTTTTGGGCGTCGGCACTCCCCATCCGTTGGTCGCGGCCCCGTCCGCCCCTCTTTCCCCCGAAGGGCAGGTGATCGGTGCCCCGTCCCTGACCCTGAACGTGACCCTGCGGTTGGCCGGCACGCCGGGCAACGCGGTGAACCTGAGCGTCTTCGATAGCGGAAACCTCCTCGCCGGTTCCGTGGACCTTCGGACCTCCGAGGGCCCGAACGTGATCGCGCTTTCGGACCTCTCCGTCTCCCCCGGTACCCCCGTCACCCTTGTGGTGACCTACCTCCCGGGGCAGTCCGGATCCGGCGTGGGCGACAACCCCGCTTGGATGGACTGGAACCTTACGGGGACCCCGACCCTCTCGGGCGAGGCCTTCCACAACTTCACCGAGGAGCAGCCCGGGACCTACCTGTGGGAGGTTTCGTTCACTCCCCCGTAATCGGATGAGCTCCCGGCCGCCAGAGTCGGCCGGAAACCGGGGCGGGAAGCCTGCGATCCCCCAGAAGGATCGCGTGGGTTCCCGACCCCGGGCATCGATATGGAGGTCTCCTTCGAAAGGGCCGACCCCTCCCCTTCCCCCTGGCCTCCGAGAGCGGTCACCGGGGTCTCCTCTTGGGGAGGAGACTCGGGGCTCCGCAGGTGGAGGGGCAGCGAGCGTCGCGGCATCCCCGGGACCCCTTGGCCCGGGACCTCGATAGAGAGCCACCGGTCGAGAGCGAGAGTGGTCCGGGATTTCCCCGATGCTCGACACCGTCCCCGGGACGGCCCGCGTTCCCGGGAACGGGGAATCACTCCGGGAATCCGGGCGCCGAACGGCGCATGAGGTAGGTGGTCTCGAGGACCCCGTGGCCGAGCGGGGCGCGTTCGCCCGTGAAAGTGAACCCCCGGCTGCGGTAGAGCGCGATGGCCGCGGTCTGGCGGGGATTCACGTGAAGCTCGACCGCACAGGAAGGGTGCTCCAGGGCGGCCCAGCGGAGGACCTCTTCGAGCAGACGGCCCCCCACCCCGGAGCGACGCGCCCTTGGCTCGACCCACATCGCGAAGAGCCGAACCACCCGGCCTTCCCTCCGCCCTACGAGCATCCCCAGGAGCTCCCCGTCGTCCCGGAACGCCCCGAAGGAGGCCGTTGTCTCGGCGCCCTCTTCACTGGAGAGCCGCGCCCTCCATCGCTCCTCCGGGAAGGCGACCTCCCGCTCCCACGTGGATCCGAAGGCGAGCGGGTCGGTCTTGAGCGCCCGCAGACGGACCCGGCGCCACTCCGCCCAGTCCTCCGGGTCGGCACGACGGACGGTGTAGGATTCGGTCATGGGCGCGCCGCAACGAGGAAGCTGGGAGGGGAAAAAACCTCGTGCCCAGAGCCCGCGTGGCCCCCGGGAACCGTGTACATATACCTCTCCCCCTCCTCGCCCCTTACCGGAGGGAGGGAGTGGACGATCCCGTACACGCCCAGGTGGCGCACCCTGCTCGCTCCTCCAGCGTGCTTCCCGCCACCCCCGTCTTCCGCATGTCCCCGGCCCGCAACGTGGTGGTGGTGGGGTTCTACCTGGTGCTGCTGGGCGCCCTCTTCCTGCTCGAGCACATCGTCGGGTGGGGGGTCACCTTCTTCCTCATGGCCGTGCTCCTCCTCTACCTCGGCCGTGAGCTCTCCATCCACTACGTCATTGACGACAGCGCGCTCCGTGCTCAGAGGATCTTCGGCTGGAGGAGCGTTCCCCTGGCCTCGATCCGGAAGATCGAGCGCGTCTCCCTGCGTGAGATCTCCCCGGTGAGCGCCTTCGGTTCGTGGGGATGGCGTTCCCGGATGTGGTCCCCGACGGTGGGGAAGTTCGACAACATCTCGAGCTCGCACGCCGGCCTCATGGTCTACGGCGATGGGGTGCCGCTGTTCATCTCCCCCCGGGACCCGGAGGAGTTCGCTCGGGAGCTCTCCTCCCGGACGCAGGCGGAGTGGGCCCCGTCGGCGGCAACCCCGCGAACGGGAATCGAAAGCCTTCTCTGAGGGGCTACCTTCCGTCGGATCCCTTCAGTCTCCGCAGGGTCTGCTCGATGTGCGGGGCCGGGCGCATGGAGGAGACCTTCTCCACGACCTTTCCATCGAGCCCGATGAGGAAGGTGGTGCGTTTGGCGAGTCCCAGGAGCCCTTTCACCCCGTAGAGCTCGATGACCCTGCGCTCGGGGTCCGGGAGGACCGGGAACGGGAGCTGGAAGTGCTGCCGGAAGGACCGGGCGGTCTCGGCGTCGTCCGCCGAGACCCCGACCACCTGAGCGTGACTCCCCTCGAAGGTCGGGAACTGCTCCCGGAAGCCCCGGGCCTCCAGGTCGCACCCTGGGGTGAAGCACTTGGGAAAGAAGTACAGGACCACGACCTTCTCCCCGCGATAGGAGGAGAGGCGGAAGAGGTTCCCCTCGCTATCGCGGGTCTCGAAATCGGGGGCAGGCTCTCCCGCCTCCACCATGGGGAGTCCAAGGGTGGGGCCTATTTGGAGCGTCCCGCCGGGTCCCGAGGCAGGCCTTTTGCCCCCTTCGGCCTCCTCCTCCCTCGTGGCGGCCAGGTTGATCTTCGAGGGGTGGGCCAAGGAGCTCACCCAGGAGCAGCTCGATCGGTGGGTGCGCGGAGAGATCTCCGTCTCCGCGCGCGTGAGAGCGCTCTTCGAGCAGCATCCGATGATGGTCCGGAGCTCCCGGGGGCTCCTCCGCCACTGGCTCGAGGGACTGGATGGATCGGGCATCTTCGAGTGGCTGAAGGAGAAGCGCCCGGACCTGGTCTGGACCGATCCTTCAGCGGCCCGCGCCCGCATGGACGCGGACCTGGCGGAGGTTCGGGAGCTTGTCGAGAGGTTCTGACCGGGACTAGGCCGTGAGGGTCACCCGGGTCATCTTTACCGGGGTCTTCGGGCGGTCGTTCGAGTCCGTCGGGGTCTTCCCGATCTTCTGGACCACGTCCATCCCTCCCACGACCCGGCCAAAGATGGCGTGCTTGCCGTCGAGCCAGGGGGTGGCCCCGAGGGTGATGAAGAACTGGCTTCCGCCGGTGTTGGGGCCTGCGTTGGCCATGGAGAGGATCCCCTCCCCGGAGTGCTTGAGCCCGGGCCCGAACTCGTCCTTGATGGTGTAGCCCGGCCCGCCGGTGCCGGTCCCCTTGGGGCAGCCGGTCTGGACCATGAACCCGTCGATCACCCGGTGGAAGACCAGCCCGTTGTAGAAGCCCTTCTCCACTAGCGTACGGAAGTTCCCGGCCGTCACCGGCGCCTTGTCCACGTAGAGCTCCGCGTCGATGGTTCCCAGCGTGGTCTCGATCCGGACGTGCGGGTTCGCCATGGTTGCTCCTCGAGCGCTAGCGGTCCTTGGAGGGATAAGCATTGCAGGAAACCCGAGGGGAAGGGGGCCCGGACATGCTCCGGACGTGAGGAGCGGACAGGAGGGCCGCTTCGGCGGGGAATCCCTCCCAGGGGAGGCTCGCTCCTAGCGGAAGGCCGGATCGTAGTCCGGGTATCTTGGTCGGCGGACCGGCAGGGTTGGGACGGGCCGAGCCTCGCAATGGACGACTGCCGGTTCTTCCATGGGGTTGGTGAGGACCACGACGTATTCCCCGGGCGTTTCCGGATTGAAGTAGATCTTGGTGTGGCCGGCCACGCGGACCCGCTGGACGAACTCCCCGTTCTTGTGCCCGATCATGAGGATGAAGCTCCGGCCCGGGGCCTCGCGGGCGAGGCGGAACTCGAACTCGCAGGCGGGAGAGTCCATCCGGAGGTCCACCCGGACCCCTTGCCCGGGTTCGAGGATGATCACCTTGGGGAGATTCTCGAGCTTGACCGTCACGACCGGGAGATGCCGCGATCGCAGAAAAGGGCGCTCCCCGGAGGGTTCGGGCGCCAGGGTCGCGGCGAGCGGCGGAGGTTCGGGGGCCCTCTCCCGCCAGGAGGCCTGCCGCTGGCTTCATGAGGATGGTATCCTGACCGGGGTTCATGGCGAACGCTCCCTCCGCCCCCTCCCTCGAGGAGGCCCGGCGGGCGTACCGCTCCTGCAGCCAGGCCCACGGCGGTCACTGCGAGGACCACATCCACGTGGAGGCCCTGGTGGATCTCCTCGAGGCGGAGGTGGCCCGCCTCCGTCGGGAGGCTTCCGAGCTCCAGCGCCGCCTCGAACGGTCGGGTACGGTCTACCACGTCCCCCCTGCGGAGTGAGCTACTTCCGGCCCTTCGCCGCCCCGCCCCGTTTCTCGGCCTCGAGGGTGATGGCCCGGATCCGGTCCCGGATCTCGGCGGCCCGCTCGAATTCGAGCCTCTCTGCCGCGATCCGCATCTCTTCCTCCAGGTTCGCGACGAGGAGGGGGAGCCGGTCCTTCCAGTAGCGTCCCAGCCCCTCGGTGGAAAGGGTGCCGGAGGGCGCCTCCTCGCTCCCGGTGAGGAGCTCTCGGACCTCCTTGAGGACGGTCTCGGGGACGATGCCGTGCTCGGCGTTGAACGCGAGCTGCTTCTCCCGCCGGCGGGCGGTCTCGCGCAGGGCCCGGTCCATGGACCCCGTGACCCGGTCGGCATAGAGGATCACCTTCCCCTCCGCGTTCCGGGAGGCGCGTCCCGCGGTCTGGATGAGCGACGTCTCGGAGCGCAGGTAGCCCTCCTTGTCGGCGTCGAGGATGGCCACCAGGCCCACCTCGGGGAGGTCAAGCCCCTCCCGGAGCAGGTTGATCCCGACCAGGACGTCGAAGCGTCCGAGCCTCAGGTCGCGCAGAAGCTCGGTCCGCTTGAGCGTCTCCACGTCGGAATGCACGTAGCGGACCTTGAGGCCGAGGCCGGCGAGGTAGTCGGTGAGCTCCTCCGCCGTCGCCTTCGTGAGCGTCGTCACCAGGGAGCGCTGCCCCTTCTTCGCCCGCGCCCGGAGCTCCTCGACCAGGTCGGCGATGTGCCCCTGGAGCGGCCGGATCTCCACCGGCGGGTCCACGAGACCCGTCGGCCGGATGATCTGCTCGGCGACGTGCCCCTCGCTGAGCTTGAGCTCGTACTCTCCGGGGGTGGCGGAGACGAAGACCAGCTGGGGGGCCCGCTCGAGGAACTCGTTCCAGCGCAGCGGCCGGTTGTCCCGGCAGGAGGGGAGCCGCCATCCGAAGTCGACGAGGTTGTCCTTGCGGCTCTTGTCCCCCCGGTACATCCCCCGGAGCTGAGGGATGGTCACGTGGGACTCGTCCAGGAAGACCAGGAGGTCCTCCGGGAAGAAGTCCATGAGCGTGTACGGTGGCTCGCCGGCCGGCCGCCCGGTGAGGTAGCGGGAGTAGTTCTCGATGCCGGTGCAGTAGCCGGTCTCGCGCATCATCTCGAGGTCGTACTCGGTGCGGCTCTTGATCCGCTGGGCCTCGAGGGCCTTCCCGTCCCGGGTGAGCTCCCCCACCCGCTCGGCGAGCTCCTCCTGGATCTGCCGGTAGGCTCCCTCCCGCCTCTCCTCGTCGGTGAGGAAGTGGCTCGCCGGGAAGAGCGCGAGCGACTCCAGGGCCGAGCCCTCCTCGCTGGTCACCGGGTCGAGCGGATGGATCTCCGAGAGGGTGTCCCCTTCGAAGAGCAGACGATAGGCGTCCTTCCCGGCCCCCTGGACGTCGAGGGCCGAGCCGCGCACGCGGAACCTCCCGCGGGAGAGCTCGAGGTCGTTGCGGTCGTAGCGCAGCCGGAGGAGCTCCCGGAGCAGCTCGCGTCGGGGCCAGCTCTCCCCCGGGCGGAGCACCAGGATGTGCTCTCGGTAGTCCCCGGGCGAGCCGAGGCCGTAGATGCAGCTCACCGAGGCGACGATGAGGACGTCCCTGCGCGTGACGAGCGCCTGGGTGGCCCGGTGACGGAGCCGGTCGATCTCCTCGTTCACCGAGGCGTCCTTCTCGATGTACAGGTCGATGGAGGGGACGTAGGCCTCGGGCTGGTAGTAGTCGTAGTAGCTGACGAAGTACTCCACGGCGTTGTGCGGGAAGAAGTCGCGGAACTCGCTGACGAGCTGTGCGGCGAGGGTCTTGTTCGGGGAGACCACGAGGGTGGGGCGCTGGAGCTCCGCCACCACGTGCGCCATGGTGAAGGTCTTCCCCGACCCCGTGACGCCCAGAAGGGTCTGGAAGCGCCGGCCGGACCGGAGGCTCTCGACGAGGGAGCGGATGGCCTGAGGTTGGTCCCCCCGGGGGACCATCTCGGAGGTGAGCTCGAAACGCCCCGAGGCGGACGGGAGCTTTGCGCGTTCCCGCTCGACCCGGCCTTGACCTTCCGTCGCCGCACCACCGTCGCTCATGACGTCCTCGCAGCAACGGTCCTGGGAGGGCCCGACGGGTGATAGCCGGCAGGGTCCACCCGCACCTCCTCGAAGCCCAGGCTACGGAGCCCTTCCACGATGCGGGAGCGCAGAGGAGGATCGTCGAGCCGGGTCACCTCGTCCGATCCGACCTCGATCCTTGCGGTCTTGGACTCCGAGCGGACCCGGATGCGCCGGAATCCTTCGAGCCGGAGCAGCTCCTCCGCCGCCTCCACCCGCGCCAGGTTCTCCCGGGTGATGAGCTCCCCAGTCCGGATCCGGGAGGCAAGACAGCTGTTCGAGGGGGTGTCGTGGTTGGGGAGGCCCAGCTCCCGGGCGAGAGAACGGACCTCGGCCTTCCCGAGCCCCGCCTCCAGGAGGGGGTGCCTCATGCCCCGTTCGTCCATGGCCTTGAGGCCGGGGCGGTAGTCTCCCAGGTCATCCCGATGGACCCCATCGAGGACCCAGGGAAAACCCTCTTCTTGCGCCAAAGCGAGCAGCGCGTCCCCTTCCAGCCGCCGGCAGAAGTAGCAGCGATTGGAGGGGTTGCGGGTGTAGTCCGCGTCTCCCAGCTTGTCCACGAAGAGCCGCCGGTGCGGAGCTCTGAGGTAGCGCGCCACGCTCTCGGCGCGGTGGATCTCGTCCGAAGAGACGGCCGGTCCATCGATGGTGACGAGGAGGACGTTCCCCGGCCAGGCGCGGGAAGCGTAGGCGCCCACGACGGCGGAGTCCACCCCTCCCGAGAAGGCGACGAGGCACCTCGGATAGCCGGCGATGGCCCGGCGCAGCCTCTCGTCCGGTGGGAGGGTCAGGTCGTGCAGCATGGCGCTGGGCCTCCCAGGGTACCCGGGGCCTTGAAGGCTCACCGGCCGCAGGGGGTGGGATGAGCTGGACCGAACGCTCCCGCCCCGGGCAATGGGGGGTCAACTTTTGCGGCGCGCAGGCTTGCGAGGGCCGATGAACTCGAGCCAGATCCCGTTCGGGTCCTCGATGTATACCAGCTCGTTCCGGCCATCCGGCACGCGAGCGACCACCTTGCCCCCCGCGCGCTCCGCCCGGGCGACCCACCGGGTGAGGTCGGTGAAGTAGAACCCGAAGTGGTCGAACTCGCTCCCCTTGCGGAAGGGCTGGTAGAACTGCGTACCCTTGGGGTAATAGTTCAGTTCGAGGCGATGATGGCTCCCGGGGAACTTGAGGTGGACCCACTCCCCTCCGTGCTCCATGACACCGCGGCGGAAGACACGGAACCCAAGCGCCCGGTAGAAGTCGAGGGAGCGCGCGAGCTGGCGGACCCGGATGCCGGAGTAGAAGAACCTCGCTTCGGAGGGCACGCCCGACCATCGGGCCGAGGAGATTTACCCCTTCCGGCAAGCCGTTGTGCCCGGCGGGGTGCTGACCATGTCCGGGTCACAAGGGTAATCGGGCGCGCCGCTGGTGGCCTCCTACCAGGTCGCACTTGCTGAGGTCGACGGACGAGGGATCCCCCTCCAGCTTCCTCCATCCGCGGGTCCGCGCGCTGCTGGAGAAGCGAGGCCTTTCCGACCCGACGGAGATCCAGGCCCTGGCGTGGCCCCGGCTCAAAGGCGGAGGGAACGCCCTGCTCCTCGCTCCCACGGGAACCGGGAAGACGGAGGCGGCGCTGCTCCCGCTGCTCTCGGACCTGCTGGACCGTCCCACTCCGCCCATCTCGATCCTCTACGTCACTCCCCTCCGAGCCCTCAACCGGGACCTGGAGGGCCGGCTCCTCCACTGGGCGCGGGACCTCGGCTTCGCAGCCGCCGTGCGCCACGGGGACACGCTCCCCCGGGAGCGCCAGCGGCAGTCGCGCGAGCCACCGGACCTATTGCTCACCACCCCGGAGACGCTCCAGCTGCTGCTCGTCGGGAAGTACCTCCGGGAGGGCCTCCGGCAGATCCGGCACGTCCTCGTCGACGAGGTGCACGAGCTCGCGGGCTCCGACCGGGGAGGTCAGCTCGCCCTCACCCTCGAGCGGCTCGAAGCTTTCACGGGCCACCCTCTCCGGCGCATCGGGCTGTCGGCCACGGTGGGCAACCCGGTGGAGGTGGCGCGCTTCCTCGCCCCGAGCGACCCGAGCCCGCTCATCCTCTCGGCCCCGAGCGCCAAGGCCTTCGCCCTGAGCGTCCGGCCCCCGGCCGAGCGGCCCCCGGAGATCCCGCCTGCGGTCCGGCAGGCGATCAAGGCGGACGAGCTGTTGCTCCGTTCGCTCGCCACCCTGCTCGAGGAGATCCGGGCGCACCGCTCCACGCTCCTCTTCGTGAACACCCGCCCCACCGCCGAGTCCCTCGCCGCACGGCTCAAGCTCCTCGATCCTGAACTTCCCCTCGCCGTCCACCACGGCTCGCTCTCCCGGCAGGTCCAGGAGGAGACCGAGGAGCTCTTCCGCCAGGGATCGCTCCGCGTCCTCATCGCGACGAGCTCCCTGGAGCTGGGGATCGACGTCGGGAGCGTCGACCACGTGGTACAGTTCGGCTCCCCTCACCAGGCCTCCCGGCTCCTCCAGCGCGTGGGCCGGGCGGGTCACCGCCGAGGGGAGGTCTCCTCGGGGACCGTCGTCGCCCTCGACGAGGAGGACCTGGAGGAAGCCATGGTGCTGGCCCGGCGCGCCCTCGCCCGGGAGATCGAGCCGGTCCGGATCCGGAGGCGCAACCGCCTTGCGCTGGCCCAGCAGGTGGTCGCCGAGCTCCGGGCCCGGGGGGAGGTGGATCGGGAGGAACTGCTCGAGCGGCTCCGTCGGGCCGAGCCGCTCCGGGAGCTCAGCCTCGCCGAGTGCCGGGAGATGGTCCGCTTCCTGGAGGAGCTCGGGAGCCTCCGCCAGAGCGCGGGAAAGATCCGACCGGGGCGGGGAACCCTCCAGAGGTTTTACCACGCGCTCTCGCTGATCCCCGAGGAGAAGACCTTCCCTCTGCGCGACATCGGCTCGCGTCGTCTCCTGGGCACGCTCGACGAGCGGTTCGTCGTCACCCAGGTGCTCTCCCAGCCGGAGTTCACCTTCCTGCTCCACGGTACCACCTGGCGGGTGGTCGAGTTCCGGGACGAGGAGCTCCTCGTGGAATCCGTGAAGGAGCTCGGGGCCGAGCCCCGGTGGGTGGGGGAGGACATCCCCGTGCCGTTCGAGGTCGCCGAGGAGATCGGCCGCTACCGACGGCTCGGCCGGCTCGAGGGGTACCCGATCCACGACGATGCCCGGCGCCTCCTCGAGGCACGCTCCCATCGCCTGGCGAGGGTTCCGCTCCTTCCCGATGACCAGGACCTCACCGCCGAGCTCTTCGGCCGGCAGTTGGTGATCGGGGCGTGCTTCGGGACGCGGGTGAACCACACCCTGGGCCTGATCTGGTCGGGCCTCGCCACGAGCCGCTTTGGACTGAGGAGCGAGGTGCTCCTCTCGGAACCCACCTGGCTGGTGCTGAGCCTCCCTTCCGCCCCGCCGCCCTCCGAGCTCGCGGAGGTCCTTCGCGTCGACCCCGCCTCGGTAAGGGAGCTGCTCCGTCGGCTGGTGCCGATCTCCGCCGAATACCGATGGACGTTCACCACCGTCGCCCGCAAGCTCGGGGTGGTCCCCCTCGCGTCCCAGGGGCGGGACCTCAGGACCCTCGAACCGCTCCTCGAACACTCCCGGGAGACGCCCCTGGGGGAGGAGGCCCTCGAGAAGACCCTGCACGACAGGTTCGACCCGGAGGGGGCCGAGGAGGTCTTTCGGCGGCTCCGGGACGGTCGCGTGAACCTTCGCGTGGCCCACGGAGTGGCCGAGGGGCTCGGCCACGAGGTTCTGGCCCGATTGAGCTGGCAGGAGGTCTCGGACACCCCTCCCCCCACGCTCCTGCAGGCGGTGAAGAGCCGCCTCCAGCGTGAAGAGCTCCTGGCGATCTGCGTGCGCTGCGGTTTCGAGCGGACGGTCACCGCGGCGAGCTATCAGGAGAAGGCGGGGAGCCGCTGCCTGGTCTGCGGAGGGAGCCTCTCCGCCGTCCTCTCTCCCCGCCGGGAGGAGGAGCTCCAGCTGCTGCGCCGCTACATCCGCAACCGTCGGAAGGCGGGGGAGAAGGCCCGTCCGCCCAGCGCTAGGGAGAAGAAGCTCATGTCGGCCGCCTACGTCACGGCGGAGCTCCTGCTGCACTGGGGGGCCACGGCGCTGATGGTGCTCGCCGGACGCGGGATCGGGCCGGAGAACGCCCGGAGGATCCTCGACCGCCCCCACGGGAGCGAGGAGGAGCTGTTGGCGGACATCCTCCGGGCGGAGCGGACCTTCGCGAAGACCCGCGCGTTCTGGGACTGAGCTTCAGCGAGGGGGCTCCGCACGGGGGACCGACGGCCCCTTCCCGGTGAGGAGGCCAGCAAGCTCCTGCCAGCGCGCGTCCGTCCTCCACCCTTCCGGGTCCAGGTGCGTCGGCACGGCGGCGTATCCCGCTTGGGTCAACCGACGGAAGAGCTCGGGGCGGGAGGGGGGTCGGTCCAGGTGGAGGGCCTTCGCCACCTCCCCTATGGTGTAGTAGAAGAGCAGCGGAAGGGTGGCTTCCCCCCGGAAGAGTTCCAACCACCGGCCGATCTCTCGGGGCCGCTCGGCGGAGGGAGGCGGGAGCGTCCCGGAGAGGAAGTCGGGGTCGAAGAGCCGGTCGACCCAGAGCGGTCCGCCCCGGTGTCCCCGGTCGATCGGGGGTCCCGGGTAGCCTTCCCAGGGCACGACCTTGAGTTCGAGAGGGGCCGGTTCGGCCCGGACCTCGAGGTAGGCGCGGAAGTGGTGGTCCCGCGCGTAGGCGGCCAGGGGCCGGATCGACCCGCCGCGCTCGTGAACGCGCCGGGCGACATGGCCGATGAGGATCCTGAGGCCGGCCTCCCGGCAGAGGTAGTTGCGCAACGGGCGGGCTCCGTAGCGCTGCTCGCACGTCGAGCGCTCCGGGCCGGCCAGGACGGCGGTGTCGGTGGCGGTGACCGCGAGGACGCCCCCGGGAGCGAGCGAGGTGAGGGCCGCGGGGAGAAAGGGGGCCGGGGTCCCGTACGGGTCCAGGTCCACCCAGTCGTAGGGTCCCTCGGGGGCAGGCTCGCGGGCGTCATGCGAGAAGACCGTGGCACGCGGATCCGGGCCGAGGTTCCGACGGAGGAAGCGGAGGGCCTCCGGCTGCAGCTCCCCCGCGGAGAGCCGTTCCACCGCCGGGGTCTCCTGGAGCAGGCGCAGCGAGCGGACCCCGGAGGCGGCCAGCGGCTCCCAGACGCTCATGCGCCGGCCCTTGAGCTCCGACCACCGGGTCAGGAAAGCGACGTCCAGGTCCCGCGTGAAGGACATCCCGGGGTTGTAGAAGACCGGGGCGCGCGAGGCCGGCCCCCGGGTCACCTGCGGCAGGCTCCCCGGGGGCAGCCGAAGGGTCACGCTCCCTTCGGGGACTTGCATCTCCCCCGGCGCGGCGGCTTCGTCGGGGAGAGGGTTCGGTCCTTCCGACGTCGTCGTCACCGGCCCGTCCGAGCCAGACGGACTATAGGTCCTTGCGCCCTCGGAGTTCCCGTGGAACTCTTCGACCTCGACCCGGCCCCGGTGGAACATGTCTACCCGGTCCGGGAGGACAGCCTGCTGCTCGCCTCGCAGGCCGTGGTCCACGCCGGCGAGCTCGTTCTCGAGGTCGGCTGTGGACGGGGACTCGCCGCTCTTTCCGCCGCGCGGGCAGGCGCGAGCGTGCTCGCCTCGGACCTCAACCTGTTCGCCCTGCGGTCCGTCCAGAGGGAGGGCCGGGGGCTCACGATATCGGAGGTCCTTACGGACCTCTTCGGGGGATTGGGCCGGTTCGATGTGGTGCTGTTCAACCCGCCCTACCTCCCTTCCACCCCAGCCCGGGAAGTGGAGGACGCCTGGGAGCGCCTCGCGCTCGACGGGGGGCCCCGCGGGACGGAGCTCTCGCAGCGCTGGCTCGAGGAGCTCCCTTCGCATCTGACCGCGTCGGGGCGAGGCTACCTGCTCCGCCTGGAAGCGCTCGAAGGCCGTCCCCAAGCTCCCCTCCACGTTCCCCAGGGTCTCGTCGCCCGGCGGGTCGGCGACCCCCACCGCCTGGAGGGCGAGACCCTCTCCGTCTGGGAGCTCCGTCGGGCCAGCGGCGGAACCGCGGCTACGCGGACCTTCTGAGCGTCTCGACGAACGCGCCGAGGAAGCGCCGCCCACCGGGGAGCCCTCCCGGCGAGGGTCCCCGGGTCCAACCGAAGAGCTGCTCCGGGAAAAAGGAGCGCTCGGGGTGGGGCATGAGGCCGAAGACGTTCCCCTCGGCGTTGGTGATCCCCGCGATGTCGTGGACCGAGCCGTTCGGGTTCCACGGGTAGCCGGCCCGCCGTCCCTGGGGATCCACCCAGCGCAGCAGCAGTTGGCCGTCGCGTTCCAGCCGCGTCGCCTCCGCCCCGGGATCGCCCGCGAGGACCAGCTTGCCCTCCCCGTGGGCCGAAGGCATCTCGAGCACCGTACCCGCCGGGAGCGTTCCCCTCAGGGGCCGGAAGTTCCCCCCCTCCCAGCGGACGTAGGTCGGACGGCACTCGAAGCGGTTCGAGTCGTTGGTGTTGAGGGCTGCCCGGACGGGCCCGGGGCCGAGGGTGCCCTTTCGCCCGGGGAGGAGCCCCATCTCCACGAGGACCTGGAAGCCGTTGCAGATGCCCCCGACGTAACGGCCCTCGCGCAGGAACTCGTCGAGGTCGCGCCCGAGCCGAGCACGGACCCACGCGGCAAGAATGGAGCCGGCCCGGACGTAGTCCCCCGCCGAGAAGCCTCCGGGGAAGAGGAGCGCCTGGTAGTCGAAGAGCCGCCGGCGCTCCTCCCGGGAGACCTCGCTCCCCTTGAGCTGCTTCAAGTGGACTCGCTCGGGGGCGGCGCCCAGCTCGCGCAGGGCCGTGGCGAGCTCCTCGTCGCAGTTCGTCCCTTCGATCTGGAGGAGGGCGATGGCCGGGGCCTCCATGGTGACCCGACCGAGCCCCCCGGAGGGAAAAGCGTTCCCGACGCGCCGGGAAGGGCGCCTACTCGACCTTGAGGTACTTGCGGGCGGTGAGCGTACCGATGACCAGCATCGCCGCCGCGAAGATCGCCACGTAGCCCAGGTAGGTCCAATCCGCGGTCCCGTGCAGGACGAAGTCCCGCCCGAACTCGGCGGTGTAGGTGACGGGGTTGAACTTGGCGATGTACTGCATCCAGCTGGGGAAGTTGGTGGTGGGGAAGAGGGCGGCGCTGGCGAACATGAGGGGCATGGTGATGAAGTTGGAGATGACCCCGGGGGTCTGCCAGTCGGTGCTCGAGGCCGTCACCGCGAGGAACATGGCGCTGAACCCCAGGGCGAGCAGCACCAGGACGAGGAGCCAGCCGGCCCACTCGAGCGCCCCTCCCGGAAAGCGGACCCCGAAGGCGAGCGCGGCGCCGATCATGACCGGGATCTGCACCAGGCCCCGGGTGGCCGAGCCCAAGGCCTTGGCGAGATAGACGGTGGACTTGGAGGTGGGCGTGAGAAGGATGCGCTTCATGTAACCGAAGCGCTTGTCCTGGATGGTGCTCATCGAGCCGAACATCCCCACCGTGAGCATGGAGGTGGAGAGCACCCCGGGGAGCAGGAACTGCACGTAGCTCTGGATCTTGGTCCCCACGAGGGCCTCGAGCTCGACGAGGGGGACGTTGCCGAAGCTCGAGCCGAAGAAGGCGAGCCACATGAACGGCTGGACGATGGTGATGATGATGACCCACGGGTTGCGGAAGGTGCGCAGGAGCTCGCGCGCGTAGAGCCCGAAGAACTGGGTGCCCTGGGGGACCAGCCCCGGATGGTCCGGGACCGCCACGGCGGGGAGGGTGACCCGCTCGGTCTCGGTGCTCATTGCCGGGCCCTCCGGACCGTCGAGTAGAACTTGCGGAAGTCGAAGGTCTCGTTCGCCCCGTGGTCGAGGCGGTGGCCGGTCAGGTCCAGGAAGACCGTCTCCAGGTTCGGCTTCTCCACGCTGACCCGGCGGATCCCCTCTGCCGAGACCGCGCCGAGGAGCCCGGGAAGGAGCGCCTCGGAGGAGTCGGTGCGGAGGAGCCAGCCCTTCCCCTGGCTCGACACCTCGCGCACCCCGGGGAGGGCCCGGAGCTTCGCCTCGTCGACGGGGCGGGCGGTCTCGAGCTCGATCAGGTCCCCCTTGACCTTGGACTTGAGCTCGTTGGGGGTCCCTGAGGCGACGAACTTCCCGTGGTCGATGATGTTGATCCGGTCGCAGAGCGCGTCCGCCTCCTCGATGTAGTGGCTGGTGAGGAGCACGGTGACCCCGAAGGAGCGGTTCACCCCGGTGATGAGCTCCCAGAGCATCCGCCGGGTCCCGGGGTCGAGACCGATCGTCGGCTCGTCCATGAAGATCACGGAGGGGTTGTGGAGAAGGGCGAGGGCGATCTCGAGCTTCTTTCTCATCCCGGTGGAGTAGCCGGAGACCTTGCGGTCCTTGTGCTCCACCAGATCGAAGTACTTCAGCAGCTCCAGGGCCCGCCCCTTCCACTCCGGGAGGCGCTGGAACTTCGCCTGCAGCCAGAGGTTCTCCCAGGCGCTGAAGTCGTCGTCGAGGATGACCTCGGCGGCCACCCATCCGATGCGTTGCTTGACCTGCATCGGGTGGCGCTCGACATCGAACCCCGCCACCTCGGCGCTCCCGCCGGTGATGTCGCTGAGGCCGGTGAGCAGCTTGATGATGGTGGTCTTCCCCGCCCCGTTGGGCCCGAGGAGCCCGAAGACGCTCCCCGAGGGGATGTCCAGGTCCACGTGGTCCACCGCAAGGAGCGAGCCGTAGCGCTTGGTGAGGCCCCGGGCCTGGATGGCCATCTCAGTCATGGGGACCTCGCGCGCGACGGGCGAGGGGGACCCTCAGCATCGGGGGACGCTCCCAGCGTCCGAGGGCGCTCTGGAGCTCCGCCCGGACCGCTGAACGGAACCGGGGATCGGTGCCCGCGGGGCCGTTCGGGCGCTCCAGAAATCGGTCCACCCGGGCGAGGGCTCCGCGCAGCATGCGCAGATGGAGCTCCTCCACCGAGTACCCCCCCAGGACCTCCCCCCAGAGCGGTGCCAGGTCCACCCGTGCCCGCTCGAAAGCCTCGCTCTGGGCCCGGACCTTCCTCAGGAGGGCACGGCCGGCGGGCGTGAGGAGATAGACACGTCGGCGCCCGGAGGGCCGGGAGCGCGCGAGCTTCTGCCGGACGAGCCGGGCGAGGGCCGGGTAGACCGTCCCCGGGCCGGGCCTCCATCGGCCCTCGGTCCTCCGGGAGACCTCCTCGGAGAGCCGGTAGCCGTGCAGCGACCCCTCCCTCTCCATCTGGGAGAGCGCGTAGAGTCCCAGCAGCCGCCGGTGGTACATCTGGAGGGAGGGCGGCCCCTGCATGGGAGGAGAGGGCGGGCCCCGGCGTATTTAGGGATTTTGTCAACCCCCTTACATCGATGTCGATGTAGTGCGCCCGGGACATCACGCCTTTATACGGCGCCCCGCTGCTCGCGCGCCCATGTCGACCCCGCTTCCCGCGGGCCCCCGCACTCCCCCCGCCCCTCGCGCCAGCGGGGTGCTGCTGGTGCTCGTGCTCGGGACGCTGATGGCCTCGGTGGACACCACCATCGTCCTGCTGGCCTTCCCTACCATCGCGAGCGACCTCCACGCGAGCCTCACGCTGGTGCTCTGGACCATCCTCATCTATCTGCTCGTGACCGCGGTGCTCACCACCCAGGTGGGGCGCATCGGAGACCTGTTCGGCCGGTCCCGGATGTACAACATGGGGTTCGTCATCTTCACCGTCGGTTCGGCGCTCTGCGGTTTCGCGCCCACGGGCGACTCGCTCGTCGCCTTCCGGGGCGTCCAGGCCGTCGGGGGCTCGTTGCTCATCGCCAACAGCAGCGCCATCGTGGCCGACAACATCCCCGGCGCGGGCCGGGGTCGGGCCTTCGGCTATCTGGCCATGGGCTGGAGCGTGGGGGCCGTGCTCGGGATCGTCCTCGGAGGCATCATCACCACCTTCGTGAGCTGGCGCTACATCTTCTTCATCAACGTCCCCATCGGCATCATCGCCACGTACTGGGGACTGCTCCACCTCAAGGACGCCTCCCGGGTCCGCGCCCGGCTCGACCTTCCCGGGATGGCCCTCCTCGCGGCAGCCCTCTCCTTGGTCACCTACGGCGCCACGGACCTCGCCGACAGCGGGCTCTCCCTCGGCAACGGGGTCGAGCTCGCCCTCGGGCTGCTCCTCATCGTCCCCTTCCTCCTCTGGGAGCGGCGCGCCCCCTCCCCGGTGGTCGACCTGAAGGTCCTGCGGAACCGGCTCCTCGCGAGCTCGCTGGGGGCGATCTTCCTGCAGAGCCTGGGGTACCTGTCGCTCTCCTTCCTCCTCATCATGTACCTGCAGGGGGTCCGCGGCCTCTCTCCGCTGGATGCCGCGCTCCTCCTCCTCCCCGCCTATCTCCTCATGAGCGTCCTGGCGCCGCTCAGCGGCCGCCTCGTCGACCGGACCGGCCCGCGCGTGCCTGCCACCGTCGGGCTGCTGCTCATGTTCGCCGTGGTCCTCTCCTTCACCTGGCTCACGCCGGGGACCTCGCTCTATCTCATCGCCGGCGTGATGTCCATCGCCGGCCTCGGGGCCGCGCTCTTCTTCCCGGCGAACATCACCGCGGTCATGTCCGCCTCCACCCCGCAGACCTACGGCAGCACCTCCGGGCTCATGCGGACGCTCCAGAACATCGGTCTCGTGGGCAGCTACGTGGTGAGCATCACCGTGGCCTCGCTCGCCCTCTCGCGCGAGCTGGCGTTTAGGATCTTCGCCGGGACCACCTCCTTGGTCGGCGGGGTCTCGACGGGCTTCGTCACGGGGATCCACTCGAGCCTGTACGTCATGGCCGGTGTGCTCGCTGCGGCGGCGGCCCTCTCCTGGCTGAGGGGGAGCGAACCCGCTCCCCAGGTCCTCGAGGCCGAGCGGGGGACCGGGCCGATCAGCCCACCGGCGGGGGAAGCTCCCAGACCTTGATCGGACGGCCGCGCGCGAGCCGGGGTTTCCCCCCGGGAAGGAGCGCGAAGGCTCCCGCTCCCACGAGGCTCGTGATCGCCGCCGAGCCCCGGTAGGTGGGGTGACCCCACCCGTTCTCCAGGCGCAGGGGCAGCACGCTGGTGAACCCGGGGGCGGTGGGTCCGTAGGGGCTCGCGAGGCGCACCGTCCTCTCGCGCAGGATCGGCTCCCGCCGACGCTCGACGCGTTCGAGGAGGGGGACGAGCAGCCAGAAGGCGTTGGACAGGCAGCTCGTCGGGTGCCCGGGAAGGCCCAGGACGATCTTCCCCCCGGCGACCGCGGCGAGCGTCGGCTTGCCCGGGCGGATCGAAAGACCGTGGAAGAGCATCCGTCCCACGCGGGGCAGCACCCGGGGAAGGAAGTCGCGCTCCCCCACCGAGCTCCCTCCGGTCACCCAGACCATGTCGTGGCCCTCGAGGGCATCGCGGATCCTCCGTTCGATCTCCCTGGGGTCATCCGGGGCCGGCGGGAGGGCCGTGGCCTCGCCCCCCAGCCCGCGGATGAACGACCCGAGGGTGAGGTTGTTGAACTCCCGGATCTGCCCCGGCCCGGGCGTCCGGTCCGGGGGGACGAGCTCGTTCCCGTTGGGGAGGAGGGCGACCCGGACGCGTCCGAAGACCTCTACCGTCCGCTCTCCGACCGCTCCGAGCGATCCGATCCGGGCCGGGGTGAGCAGCTCCCCCGTCCGGACGAGGACCTCCCCGCGCCGGATGTCCTCCCCCCGTTCGGCGACAGCCCTCCCGGGTTCGACGGGATGGAAGACCTCGAGCACGCCGTCCTCCGAGCGGGTGTCCTCGAAGATCGCCACTGCATCCGCGCCCCGGGGAAGGGGAGCCCCCGTCGCCACCGCCACCGCCTCTCCGGGACGGAGGGGACGCGGGAAGCCCTCCTCCGCGTGGAGCTCCCCGACGAGGCGGAACCTTGCCGGGGCGAGATCCGCGGCCCCCTTCGTCTCCCGGGAACGCAGGGCGTAGCCGTCCCAGCTCGCCCGTCGGAAGGCAGGGATCGCCTCGGGAGAGCGCACGGTGACGGCAACCACTCGTCCCAGACCCTCGGGAAGGGGCAACTCCTCCTTCCGGGAGACGGGGCGGGCGACCGAAAGGAGCCGGCGCCGAGCCTCCATCGGGTCGAGCAGTTTGCCGAAGGGGGTCATCCGCATCGTCGGCGCGCCCCCCGCTCAGTCCCCCGGGGACTTCACGGTTCCACCGCGCGGGGGCAGGCGCATCGGAGGGAGTTCCTCCCCTCCCCCCGGCCGGTGCTGGATCGCCCGGGCGGCCGCCCGGAGCCCGGTGTCCAGGGACTCGCGGAGCGGCTCTCCTCGGAACCAGCCGGCGTAGAATCCCCCGCGGAAGGCGTCCCCCGCCCCCGTGACACGATAGAGGGTTCGGACGCGATGGGCCGGCAGGTCGAGGCGACCCTCCCGCGTGTAGGCACGTGCGCCGCGCGCCCCCCGGGTGACGAGGAGGAGGGGGACCGCTCCGACGAGCTCCCGGGGGGAGCCGAACCCCGCCCGGGACATCAGGAGGCCCATCTCCCTCTCGTTGGCGAAGAGGACCTCCGTCCGACGGAGCATCTGGCGGAGGCCCTGGGCACGCCATCGGTACCGGATCTCCTGCGCGGGGTCGAAGGCGACCGGGCAGCCGAGCTCCCGGGCCCTCTCGGCCACCCGGAGCTGGTAGTCCGGCTCGCCCGTCGCGAGGTGGACAAGGGCGCATCGCCGGAGTGAATGCTCCGGCAGCGGAAGCGACCGGGTCCCTTCCATCGCGCCCTGATCGATGACCGTGCATTGTCCACCCCCCTTCTCCTCGAAGATCCAGCAGGTGGGGGTGAACTGCCGTTCCCGGACCCAGAGCTCGCGGGTCCCGACCCCTTCCCGGGCGAGGATCTCCCGGAAGGAGGGGGGGAAGTCCGGTCCCACGAAAGAGGCCAGGGCTCCCCGGACGCCCAGGTGGACGGCCCAGCGGGCGATGTTGGCCGCGGTCCCCCCGAGCCTCTCCTCCCGCTCCAGGGCGGGGACCGTACGGTCCCGGGCCGGTAGCCGGTCGAGCCAGACGATCACGTCACGGTTGGTGTGCCCGACCACGAGCAGGTCGAGCGTCCCACGTCCGAGGGGAGGGGAAGGGGGGATCCCCGCCGGCCGAGGGCCGAGGGAAGCTCGCTGACGGAGGTCCGAATCCCTCCTTGCGGGGGTGCCGACGGCCCGGCCTCCCCGGTCCCGTTCCCTCCCCCGCAATTTCGCTCCGGTCGGCCCCCGGCGGGGGGAAGAGCCCTCTCGATTAATCCTTCCGGGCGGCCGCGCCCACGGGTCCCGCGGGAGCCCCTACCCGCCCCTCGGCCTTCCGGAGCGCGATCCAAAGTCCCCCGACCGCAGCGCCCTCCACGATGACGGCGAGGGCGAGAAACGGCGTCCAGCCGATCCAGCCGTGGACCCCGTTCTCCCAGAGGGCCCAGGTGAGCGCGGCCATATCGGCCCCCGCGCAGATCGCCGCGTTGCGCCGGAACGCAAGGGGGGTGCGGAGGGCCCACCAGCTCTCCCAGAGGAGCCATCCGCCCAGGGCGATGGCCACGTCCGCGAGGAAGATGTCGAAGGGGTCGAAGAAATCGCTGCCGATCTTGGTGAGACCGTAGGGGATCGCGAGGAGCCCGACCATCATCCCCAGCGCCTGGGTGGCCCTGCGGAAATGACCGGTCGCCTGCACGGTCACGGTCCCCCCGGCAACCAGGGCCAGGGCGGCGACGCTCGCGTCGTAGGGGTCGGAGAGGTCCGTGAAGAGCTTGATGCCCCCCAGCAGGAACGCGCTCAGGGCCAGGGCGATCCCGAATCCCTGCTTCCCACCGAGCAGGTATCCGAGCGTGAGCGCCAGGGGGAGCTCGACGGCGAAGGCCCCTACGAGGGCGGGGGTGATCCCGGGGGAGAGCATGAATCCGGTCAAAGCCCTGCGCGAGTCCCGGTGGCCCGCATCCTACCCGGTTCCCCGGACGCCTCGGACGGGCTGGGGAGATTTCAAGGCCCCGGTCCGGTGCCGATGGACCGGTCCCCGGCTCGGGCCGGGGGGAGTCGCGGATCTTGGAGGGAAGGGAGGGTTGGCTCCTCGAGGGGGTCATCGTCGATTCGCGAGGGGCCGAGCCGGGCTACCTCCGGCTGGACCCCGCCGGTCGGATCGTCGAGCGGGGGGCAACCGGGACGCAGGGCCCCCTGGGCTCCGGGGAACGGCGGGTGCGGGGGATCATCCTCCCGAGGGCCGTGAACGGCCACACCCATCTCGCGGACGGGCTTTGGACCCGCGAGCCTCCGCGGCAGAGCGTCCAGGAGCTCGTCTCCCCGCCGAACGGCTTGAAGCACCTCCTCCTCGCGCGCTCCTCGCGGCGGAAGAAGGTGGGTGGGATGCGCCGGGCCCTCTGGGAGATGGCCCGGAGCGGTGTCGGGGCGGTTCTCGATTTCCGGGAGGAAGGGGTGGAAGGGGTGCGGATGCTCCGGGAGGCCGCCCAAGGCCTGCCCCTCCAGGTGGTGGCCCTCGGCCGCCCCGCTCAGCTCCCGCCGGCGGCCGAGGAGCTCCGGCCCCTCCTGGACCTGGGGGACGGACTCGGGCTCAGCGCCGTGGCGGACCTGGGCCTCTCCACGGCCCGGGAGCTGGCAGAGGCCTGCCACCGGCGGGGCCGCAAGCTTGCCGTCCACGTCAGCGAGAGCGAGCGCGAGGAGCTGGACCCCGTGTTGGCGCTCGCTCCGGACCTCCTCGTCCATCTCAGCCGGACCACCGAGGAGGACCAGCAGCGCATCGCGCAGGCGAAGCTCACGGTGGCCGGATGCCCCCGGTCCAACGCGCTCTTCGGGCGGGCCCCGCCCCTCGCGAGCTGGGAGCGGCTGGGGGTCCCTTTCCTGCTCGGTACGGACAACCGGATGCTCGCTTCCACGGACCTGTTCAGCGAGATGGAGTTCGCCTACCTGAGCGCCCGGAGCCGCGGCGAGACGCTCTCCCCCAAGGCCCTGGTGGAGAGCGTCTTCCTCGAAGGCTGGCGCTGGTTGGGCCGCTCGCAACAGGCGGCGCTCGATCCCGGGACCTCCGGTCTCCTGGTGCTGCGTCGGCCCCTCGACGACCCGTACTACCAGGTCTGCTGCCGGGGCCACGAAGGGAAGCTATTTGTTCCCCCGGTTCCCGCCGACCCCTCCGGGTCGTAGGCCCGTTACACGATGGACCTCGACGAGATCATCGCGCTGTTCAAGCGGCGGGGCGTGCTCTGGCCCCTCGCGGAGATCTACGGGGGGGCGCAGGGGCTTTTCGACTACGGTCCGGCCGGCGCTTCCCTCAAGCGGCGCGTGGAGGAGGCCTGGGCGGCCTGGTTCCTCGACCTCTCCCCCCACTACTACCGGATCGAGCCGGGGGAGATCCTCCCCGAGGCGGTGGTGCGCGCGAGCGGGCACCTGGAGAACTTCGCCGACCTGGAGGTGGTCTGCGGGCACTGCAACACCGCCTCGCGGGCCGACGTCCTGCTGGAGGAGCACGGGGTCACCGAGGCCGAGGGGATGCCCCTCGACGAGGTGGCCCGATTGCTCAAGGAGAAGGGGATCGCCTGTCCGCGCTGCGGCGAGAAGGCGCTGGGGGTCCCCCGCCCGTTCAATCTGATGTTCTCCATGGACTTCGGCCCCGTGGGCCGGGAGAAGGCCTACCTGCGCCCGGAGACGGCGCAGAACAGCTACCTCGCCTTCGAGCGGATGTGGGAGGTGGGGCGCAAGCAGCTCCCCCTCGGCATCGCGGTCATCGGGCGGGCCTTCCGCAACGAGATCGCCCCCCGGCAGGGCCTCTACCGGATGAGGGCCTTCACCCAGGCCGAGCTGCAGATCTTCTTCGACCCGGAGGACTTCCCCGTTCAGATCG
>JAKATE010000009.1 GCA_021828085.1 Thermoplasmata archaeon
CCATCTCCGATAGCCGCGGGGAGGCCGTCTTCTGGGCCGACGCGTTCACGGCGGAGACCAACGGACCGCTCTTCACGGAGGTCTACCAGCTCACGGCCAGCTACGACGGCCTCAGCTCGAACACCGTCACGGTCTTCGTGGAGCCCCAGAGCGGGTCGTTCTACACCAATGGCCTCAGCATGGACACGACCTCGGGAGGATCGTCCGTGGTGGGCAACCTCTCCTTCGCGGGGATGAAGTACGTGGACTTCGTGAACGTCTCCATCGGCGGCTCTCCGGGCCAGTACGTGAACTACACGTGCGGTCTGCCCGGGGCGTTCCTCGGGGGAGCTCCGACGTTCTACGGCTTCAGCCAGCCCCCGAACACCGTGCTCCTGCCCGGGTGTAGCCCCTACTACGACACGGCCGCCCCGACGACTTACGAGTACCCGTCCGCGGTCATCAATCCCGGCATCTGGGAGAGCGGGGTGCAGACGGGAACCCTACCGGTGAACCTCAACGCCAACGCCATCACCGGGCCCGTCGTGGTCAACATCCTGGCGGGTGGAACGAACGACCTCTCCTTCAGGGAGTGCTTCTCCATCTTCTGCTTCGTCACCGCGTCGGTGCAGTATCCGATGTACTGGCAGGACCCGAACGTCTTCCTGCCGGCGACGCTCAGCCAGAGCGGAAGCACGATGGTCACGGGGAACGACGTCCTCCAGTGGGCCGGAACCGCCTACGCGGGAGCCTCCGGGACCCTCACACTGGTGACGGGCACGCAGAGCACTGTCCTGGCCACGGGGATCTCGGGAAGCTACACCCTCAACACGGCAGCGCTGATGGACGGCTACTATTCGGTGGTCTTCTCTGAGACCGCGCCCGGTGCCGCCCCCACCGTCCGAACGGTGAGCTTCTACGCGGACAACCAGGCCGCCAGCCTCAACCAGCTGGTGCAGACCCTCAACGGGGAACTGAGCGCCGATCAGGCCACCATCCAGTCCGACCAGGCGACCATCGGCTCGTTGAACGCTCAGGTGAGCGGTCTCGAGGGCCAGGTCTCCACCCTGCAGTCCCAGCTCAACACGGCCAACGCGAACCTGGCCTCCCTCCGGAGCCAGGTCTCGACCCTGCAGGGGGAGGTCAGCAGCCTCGCCTCGACCGTCTCGACGTTGAAGGGGCAGGTCACGACCCTCACCTCGGCCCTCGCGAGCGCCAACACCCAAGTGAGCTCTCTCCAGGCTCAGATCGCCTCCCTGCAGTCCCAGCTGACGGCAAGCCAGGGGAACAGCGCAGCGGAGCAGGCGCAATTGACCGCCCTGCAGTCGCAGCTGGCCGGGGCCCAGGCCACCATCTCGCAGGACCAGCAGTCGCTCGCCCAGGCCCAGGGGACCATCTCCGCCGACACCTCGACCATCAGCTCGCTGAACGCCAAGGTGACCCAGCTCCAGGACGAGTTGAACGCCCGCAAGGCGGCTCCCGCCCCGATGTGGTACGACACGCTGGGAACGCTCGGGCTCGCCCTCGTCATCGTGCTGGTGGCGGCCCTGGTCGGAGCCTCGGTGTACGCGGTCGGGCGACGGAACCGGCGGAAGGAGGTCCCCTCCGCGCCCTCCCGCGGGGAGAAATCCCGCGGGGGAACGGCGGGGGGTCCCGCCCCGGAGTCCACGAGCGCCACCGCCAACTGGACCTCCCCCCCGGACGAGGCTACGCAAGCGGCCTTCCGCCGCGCGATCATGTCCGCCCTCCAGGCGAGCATGGACCGACAGCAGGCCCTGGCCGGCAGTGGTAGAACCGAGGAGGCCCTCCGACTAAACCTCCGAACTCGCGAAATAGCCGAACAGGCGCGAGAGCTGTTCGGGAGGAGCGTGTAGCGGCCACGCGGGAACTCCTGAACCGAGGGGGGCCGTCCCGGCCCCCCCAACCCTTTCTCCCGACGGTAGCCCGGAGTCGAGGGATGAAGAAGCTCCAACCCGCACCACTCGTGCCGCTTCAGATCCGGGTGCCGCGGGACGTGGTCGAGAAGCTACGGGCCACGGCGATGGCCAACTACCGGACCATCTCCCAGGAGGCGCGCATGGCCCTAGACGAGCACCTGCAGCAATTGAAGCGCTTACGGCTGGGTCCCGCCGCGGCGATGTCCGTGCCGCCGTCCGGACGGGACACCGTGAGGAACCCCCCGGCACCGGGGGAGTGAAGAGACCCCTGGCCCCGGGGCGGGCGTCGAGCACCAGGTCCTGCGCAAGGGCCGTCTTGGGCCCCCGGCGTTCCCCCCGGGCCTGCCCATCTGCGAGAGGGGTCCTCAGCGCAGGAACTTCGTCAACATGGGCCAGGGCTTGCCGTCTGCCGGGGCGTTCCGAGACTGCTCCTTGCGGGCTTGAAGGAACCCCCCGATGAGTTGCTCGATGTACCAATTGAGGTCCCGGCCCTCTTCTTGGGCCACCCGCTTCCACTCCTTGAGAAGATCCTCGTCCACGGTGGTGTTGAGCGGAACCCGGGGCATGGGTGGTTCTACCTACGCATCCGTATAAATGCTTGAGCAAAAACGAGTGAACCGGTACCACCGAGCGTGAGCACCCGAGCACCCGCACGGAAGCTCCTCGGAGCAGGGGTTAGCCGGGCCTTCGGGGCCCTCCGGGGCTGGGATCCCGCTGCTTGGTGGGTCGGCGAACCGCTCGGGCCCCGACGTCGGGCCGACCGGAACGACCGCAAGCTCGCTCGGCCGGGCGGGAGATCCCAAGCGCTACCGGGCCAACGTCCCAAAGATCCTTGTGAAATCGTACTAACTTCCCTTTCATAACGGAGGGGCAGCAAAGAATCCTGAGCTCCCCATGGTCGACCTGGGCATCATTCTTAACCCGCCCTCCGGGCTCACCCTCTCGATCATTCTCCTCATAGCGTTCATCCTAGGACTGCTCCATGGGGCCACCCCGGACGAGCATACCTGGCCGATCACCTTCAGCTACGCCATCGGCAGCTACTCGACGCGCCAGGGGATGAAGGCCGGGTTCGTCTTCTCCGCCGGCTTCACCGCCCAGCGGGCGCTGCTCACGACGCTCGGCTTCATCGGACTCGCCGTGATCTACACGGAGTACAACCTGGACGGGCCGGTCTACATCATCGTCGGCATCGCCATGGCGGTGGCCGGCTGGTACGTCCTGCGGGGACGCTACCCCCACCTCCCCTTCGACTCCTGGCTCCGGGGCAAGGGTCACCACTCGGAGGCGGCCGAGCGTCACCCTATCGAGCAGTCCCACCTCAACCAGGTCCCGCTCCGGATGGCCTTCGTGCACGGCCTCATCGCCGGCTTCGGCTTCGGCGCCTATGCGACGATCATCACCTTCGTCCTCGCCCCGGAGGTCCCTGGGCTCATCTACGCCCCGCTCGTCGGGCTCTTCTTCGGGCTGGGGACCATGGTGATGCAGATCATCTTCGGAGCGCTCTTCGCCTCCTTCGCCCGGGTGAAGAAGCTCAGCGAGGACGACGTCTGCTACCTGGGAAGGAGCACGGCCGGGCGGACGCTCTACTACGGGGGACTCCTCTTCGCCGCCGTGGGGGCCTTCCTCGCGGTCTTCCCCTCCGTCCTCGCCTACTCCATCAGCACCGGCAATCCGATCCCCAACCTCGATTCCATCGGGGTCTCCACGGGGCTGGTCCTGGCGGTGGTGGGGGGGATCGGGTTCTGGAGCATGTGGCGGGGGGTCCGGGAGCTCAAGGCCATCGATAGCGGACGCTACTGCCATCCTGCCCCCGAAGCCCCCCCGGGATAGCCTTCGCCCGGGCGGTCCTGGCGTGGGGGTGGGCGCGGAACGGTGCGCTCGGGCCGACTCGACGTCTAAGGACTTCTTCCGATGGCCCCCCCACGAGGTTTCCTTGCGCGCTATCGTGAAGACCCAGCGGGGCCCGGGCGGCGAGCTCAAGACCGCTCCCGACCCCCGCCCCGGCCCGCACGACGTCCTGGTCGAGGTGGAGGCGGCCTCCATCTGCGGCACGGACGTGCACCTCTGGGAGTGGAACGAGTGGGCGCTGGGCCGGGGGAAGCGGGTCCCCCTCCTGAGGGCCCTCTTAAGTCCTCCGGAACCTCCGGAACCGCCGAGAAGTGCAAATGGCTCCAACTTCGGACGGGTCCCCTCACGCGAGCCCTCCGGCCGAGGGCACCTCGTTCGAGGACCTTCCGCTGCACGAGAAGCTGAAGAAGGGCGTCCAGGAGATCGGCTATCGCGTGCCGACCCCGATCCAGCGGGGCACGATCCCACACGCGGTCTCCGGCCGGGACATCGTGGGGACCGCCCAGACGGGCACCGGGAAGACCGCCGCCTTCCTGCTCCCGGTGCTCGAACGGCTCCTGGAGGAGCCGAGGGGTCGGATCCTCGCGTTGATCCTCACGCCGACCCGCGAGCTCGCGTTGCAGGCCGACGGGTTCCTCCGCAAGCTCGCCGGCCACACCCACCTCCGAGGCGCGCCCGTCTACGGAGGGGTCGGCATGGCGGACCAGGAGCGGGCGCTGCACGGCGGTGCGGAGATCATCATCGCGACGCCGGGAAGGCTGCTCGACCACATTGGCCGGGGGTACGTCGATCTCCGCTCGCTGCGGATCCTGGTCCTCGACGAGGCGGATCGCATGCTCGACATGGGATTCCTCCCCGATGTCCGCCGGATCCTCGGTCATCTTCCGCGCGAACGCCAGACGATGCTGTTCTCGGCCACCATGCCCCCCGAAGTGGCGGCGCTCTCGCGTCAGTTCCTGCGCGAGCCGAAGTTCATCCAGGTAGAGGAACGGACCGTTGCAGCCGTGGGGGTCACCCACCTCGCGCTGCCGGTGCCCTCCCAACTCAAGTTGGAGCTCCTCCTCCACCTTCTGCAAGACGAGACGATGACGAGCGTCCTGGTCTTCGCGCGTACCAAGCACCGGGCCAACACCGTCGTGCGGCAGCTCGAAGGCCACGGGTTTTCGACCGGCGTCCTCCACGGAAACCGCAGTCAGAGCCAACGTGTCCGAGCCCTCGAAGCGTTCCGGGCGGGACGCCATCGCGTGCTCGTCGCGACCGACATCGCCGCCCGTGGGATCGACGTCAAGGACGTGAGCCATGTCGTCAACTACGACGTCCCGCATGAGCCGGAGGCCTACGTGCATAGGGTGGGTCGCACGGCCCGGGCCCAGAAGCGCGGTGACGCCTTCACCCTGGTATCTCGAGAGGAGGAGGCCGACTTCGCGCGGATCGAGCGGCTGATCGGCATGACCATCCCCCGTGTTCGCGTTCCGGATTTTCCCTACGACGCACCTAGCCGCCCTCCCCCCGGTCCAGCGACCGCGGCGCGGCGGCCACCTTCCCCGGAACGTCGAAGGGGCCCGCCCCGCTCGGCTCGCCGCGGATTCCGCTGATTCGGCTCGCTCGGTCGTTGGTCGCGAGGGACCGGGGACCGGCGATCCATCCTGGAGGGAGGAGGACAGGAATCCTGGGTTCGAGCCCCCGCGACGGCCGGCGTCGAGATCCGCGCGGTGTCCTGTGATCGCCCCACCGGACCGCTCCCTGTTCCGGGCGCCCCGTCGGGCGCCGAACCGGTTGAGCGGCTCCATCAGGTCTCGTTCGAACTTAGCCTCCCCCCAAGTCGGTGTCGCGGAACTGGAACGATCGGTCGTTCGGGTGACCGCGACCCCGCTCACCCAGCTCAACCTGGACTCCCGGCGACTCTCCGCACGAGAGAGTGGTCACACCTACCTTGTTGTCCCGTCGGGGCCCTCCCGGCGGTCTTCCCCTCCGTCCCCGACTACTCCATCAGCACCGGCAATCCGATCCCCAACCTCGATTCCCTCGGGGTCTCCACGGGGCTGGTCCTGGCGGTGGTGGGGGGGATCGGGTTCTGGAGCATGTGGCGGGGGGTCCGGGAGCTCAAGTCCATCGATAGCGGACGCTACTGCCATCCCGCCGCGGAAGCCCCTCCCGGATAGCTTCCCACCGGGCGGTCCCAGCGCAGGGGGGGGCGCGGAACGGTGCGCTCTGGCTGACTCGACCTTTAAGCCCTTCTTCCGTTGGTCCCCCCACGAGGTTTCCTTGCGCGCTATCGTGAAGACCCAGCGGGGCCCGGGCGGCGAACTCAAGACCGTTCCCGACCCCCGCCCCGGCCCGCACGACGTCCTGGTGGAAGTGGAGGCGGCCTCCATCTGCGGCACGGACGTGCACCTCTGGGAGTGGAACGAGTGGGCCCAGAACCGGGTGAAGCGGATCCCCCTCATCCTCGGCCATGAGGTGGCAGGGAAGATCATCGAGCTCGGCCGGGATGTGGAGGGCCACCAGGTGGGGGATCGGGTCTCGGCGGAGACGCATATCGTCGACGGCACCTGCTACCAGTGCCGCACCGGGCGGATGCACGTCTGCGAGAACCTGGAGGTCTTCGGGGTCGACCACGACGGCGTCTTCGCCGAGTACGCCCTCATCCCCCAGCGCAACGCCTGGACGAACGATCCCCATCTGGACCCCGCCCTCGCCTCGATGCAGGAGCCGCTGGGCAACGCCATCCACAGTCTCCTCCCTGAGGACACGACCGAGGACCTCGCCGGCAAGGACGTCCTGGTGACGGGATGCGGCCCCATCGGGCTGCTCGCGATCCCGGCGGCGAAGATGTTCGGGGCCGCGCGGGTGGTGGCCACCGAGGTGAACCCGCTGAGGATCTCCCTGGCGCGCAAGATGGGGGCCGATGCGGTGTTCGATCCGCGCGAGCTCGGGACCGGGACCTCGAAGGCGGTGAAGGAGGCCCTCGGGGGGGACGGGGCCGACGTGGCGCTCGAGATGAGCGGCCATCCCACCTCCCTCCAGATCCTGTTCGATTCGATCAAGCCCGGCGCCCGGGTCTCCCTGCTCGGGCTGTTCAGCCGGCCGGTCCCCTTCGACTTCGACGATGCCGTGATCACCAAGGCGGCGCGGATCCACGGGATCTACGGCCGCCGGATGTTCGAGACCTGGTACTCCGCCCGGAACCTCCTCGCCCGGGAGTCGTTCCGCGAGAAGATGGCCTCCATCATCACCCACCGGCTTCCCATCCCCGAGCTCCCCCGCGCCATGGAGCTCATCCTCTCCCAGCAGACCGGGAAGGTCTCGCTGCGCCCGGAATGGTGACCCCCATGATCCGAGACCCCACCGGCTTCCTGCGCCAGGAGTACCAGGCCCTCGTGGACCAGTCGCTGGACTGGAAGATGCGCGTGCTGAGCGGACCGAGCACTCCCTGGTGCCAGATCGACGGGAAGCGGCTGCTCATGTTCTGCTCGAACAACTATCTCGGCCTCAGCAACCATCCCCGCCTCAAGGCGGCCGCAGAAGAGGCCGTCCGGACGCACGGGGTCGGCTCCGGTTCGGTCCGTCCCATCGCCGGGACCATGGACCTCCACCTGGAGCTCGAACGGCGCCTGGCGAAGTTCAAGGGGGCCGAGGCCTCGCTGGTCTTCCAGACCGGCTTCGCGACGAACGCCGGCCTCCTCCCCCAACTCGCCGGCGAGGGGGACCTCATCATCAGCGACGAGCTCAACCACGGCAGCATCATCGACGGGGTCCGGCTCTCCCGCGCGGACAAGGCGGTCTACAAGCACGCCGATGTGGAGGACCTCACCCGGGTCCTCGCCCACGCGGAGGAGCACTCTCCCTCCTACCGGCGACTGCTCGTCATCACCGACGGGGTCTTCTCCATGGACGGGGACATCGCCCCGCTGGACCGGATCGCGAAGGTCGCCAAGGACCACGGCGCCATGGTCTACGTCGACGACGCCCATGGCGAGGGGGTCCTGGGGGAGGGAGGACGGGGGATCCTCTCCCACTTCCACCTCTCGCGGAGCGACGTGCAGGTCGAGATGGGGACCTTCTCCAAGGCCTTCGGGGTGGTCGGCGGACATGTCTCGGGCTCCCAGGACCTGGTGAACTTCGCCTTCAACAAGTCGCGTACCTGGCTTCTGAGCGGCTCCCATCCCCCGCCGGTGGCCGCCGCCTGCCTCGCGGCGGTGGACGTCCTCGAGCAGGAGCCCCAGCACGTCGCCCGGCTCTGGGAGCTGACCCGCCGGTTCAAGCGTTCCATGAAGGACCTGGGGTTCAACATCGGGCGGAGCGAGACCCCCATCACCCCGGTGATCGTCGGGGAGAGCCGTCGGGCGAAGGAGCTCAGCGACCGCCTGATGGAGCTCGGGGTCTTCGCCCTCCCCATCGTCTTCCCCATGGTGGCGAAGGACCAGGCGCGCATCCGCACCATCATGAACGCCGCCCTGACCGACGAGGACGTGGCCTTCGCCCAGGGGGCCTTCGAGAAGGCCGGGCGAGAGCTCAAGATCCTCTGAGGTCCGCGGGCCGGTCGGCGGGGCCCGCCGGGCGGCGGGCCGCCTCAACGCTCAAGTAGCCCCGGGCCGGATGGCCCGCCGCCGCACGCGCGGAGGTTGGATTGCCGTCGGATCCCGGGTTCCGGACGCTCTCCGGTCTCCACTCGGCCGCCGAGCGCGCCCTCCCCGCCTCCATTCGGGCCTACGTGGACGGCGGCGCCGGGGAGGAGCGGACCCTGCGCGCCAACCGGAGGGCCTTCGAGGACCGGCGCCTGTTCCCCCGTGCCCTCGTCAACGTCGAGCGGATCGAGACCCGGACCCACTTCCTCGGCGAGGAGCAGGGCGTCCCTTTCTTCATCGCCCCCACGGCCTACCAGGCGCTCGTCCATCCCGAGGGGGAGTCGGGCATGGCCCGCGCTGCTGCGGCCGAGGGGGTGCTCTACACGGCGAGCACCATGTCGAACCAGTCGATGGAGTTGGTGGCGAAGGCTGCCTCGGGGGCCCCGCGCTGGTTCCAGCTCTACGTCCAGCCCGACCCCGCCCGCACCTCCTCGCTCGTCGAGCGGGCGCGCGCGGCCGGCTACCGGGCTCTGGTGCTTACGGTAGATGCTCCAATCCTGGGGGACCGGGACCGCCAGGAGGAAGCCGGTTTCACCCTCGATCCGGCCATGCCCCTGGGGAACCTCGACCCGGGGAGCTACGCGGAGGGGAAGGACCCCCTCCCACAGAAGAGCTACGCCCGAGGGCGGATCACCGCGGACTTCGTCTGGGAGTCGCTCGAGCGCCTCTGCCGCTCCGCCGGTCTCCCCGTGCTCGTGAAGGGGGTGATCTCCCCCGAGGATGCCCGCCGGGCCCTCGCCTCCGGGGCGCGGGGGGTGGTCGTCTCCAACCACGGGGGTCGGCAACTCGACGGGGCTCCGGCCACCCTGGAGGCGCTTCCGGGCGTGGTTCAGGCCGTGGGGGACCGGGGCGAAGTGTACCTCGACGGCGGGGTCCGCCGGGGGGCGGACATCCTGGTCGCCCTCGCCCTCGGGGCGAGGGGGGTGGGCCTGGGGCGTCCGTCCCTCTGGGCGCTCGCCGCCGGAGGGGAGGCGGGGGTCCGCCGCTGGCTCGCCCTGCTCCGGGAGGACCTGCGGACGGCCTTGGCCCTCACGGGCTGCCGCGCGATCCCCGAGATCCGGCGGGACATCCTCTTCCCCGGCTGAGTCCCGGCTGCCTGATTTGAACAGGCGACCTGAGGATGTCTGCGGGGACCGTCGGACGGACCGACGGACCGGACTACAGTCCCCCGCTCTACCCCTGAGCTAAGCCGGGACGTCGAGTCGAACAGACCGGCCTACAAAGCCTCTTCGTGGCGACCGACCGGGAGGGAGAGGACCTCGTCGAGCCGCCGGGAGACCTCCTCGATGGTCCCCACCGCCGAGATCCGCCGGAGCGCCCCGTGCCGCTCGTAGTACTGGAGGACGGGTACGGTCTCCTTCTGGTAGACCTCGAGGCGCACGCGCACCGCCCCCTCCGTGTCATCGGGCCGCTGCACGAGCGGCGTGCCGTCGTCGTCGCAGATCCCCTCCTGGCGGGGCGGCTGGGTGACCCGGTTGTAGATCCTTCCGCACTTCGGGCAGGTGCGCCGCTCGGTCAGCCGCTGCGTCAGCTCCTCCCGGGGGATCTCCAGGTAGATCACGTGGTCGGGCGGGGCGAGACGGAGAAGGGCCTCCGCCTGCGCCACCGTCCGCGGGAAACCGTCGAGCAGGAACCCCGGCGCCGCGTCGGGGAGCTGGATCCTCTCCTCGAGCATCTCGAGCACCAGCGCGTCCGGGACCAGTTGCCCGGCCTTCATGAACCCCTGGGCGCGCAGCCCGAGCGGGGTCATGTCCTTCACCGCGCGCCGGAGCATGTCCCCCGTGGAGAGGTGGGGGATGGCCAGCCGCGCCGAGAGGAGCTTCGCCTGCGTGCCCTTGCCGGCCCCCGGGGGGCCGAGCAGGGAGAGCTTCACGGTCCCCCTGCGAAGCTCTTCCTAATCAACCTTGCTCCGGCCCCGGGGCCCTTCCGGTCCCGCCTAGGCGTCCGAAGGAGGGATCACCAGGCTCCCTTGGAAGACCCGGCCGAGCAGGGCGTTCTTGAGCTCGCCGAGGTCGCGGCCGTCGACCACTGCGAGCGGGATGCGGGCGTGCGCCAGCCGTTCGACCCCGACGCGGTCGAAGATGGCCTCCTGGCCGGCTCTCCCGTCGGTCCCGGCCTCCACCAGGGAGCGGAACTGCTCGAAGGGTAGGCTCCGCAGGCGCTTCGCTTCCGGGTCCTTCGCCGGGTCGCGGTCGAAGATCCCTCCCGCCCGGGTCGCGTTCACGAGCCGCTCAGCGTGCAGGCGCTCCGCGAGCTGGGCGGCGACGGCGTCGGTGGAATGGCCGGGCTCGGTCCCTCCGAGCACGAGGAGGGGCCAGCGCGCCGCCTCCTCGGCGGCCTCCCGGACCGTCAGGAGCGGCGCGGGGGGACAGGCGGGGGCGAGGAGGCCCGCGAGGAGCCGGGCGTGCAGCCTCGTCACGTCGATCCCCAGCTCATCGAGCTCCCGCTCGGCGAGCCCGAGCGCCCGTCCGAGGCGGATGTACTCCCGGGCGGTCCGGCCCCCTCCGACGACGACCGCGAGAGGCTGGGACTCCGCCACCTCTCGGAGCATCGCGGAGAGTGCGCGCAAGTACTCGACGTCCTGTTCGCCGGTGAGGAAGACCGAGCCTCCGAGCGAGAGGACCACTTCCCGCGCGTTCCGGGCCGGCACGGGCTCCCCAGGGAGGTCACGGGAGATAATCCCTGCTCCCTCGCGAGGGCCTTTCCGGGGGACGGAGCCGAAAGGGGAAAACCCTCTGTCCCCTGCCCGGTCCCCGCATGCACGGGCTCAGGGCCGGGGTCGGCTGGGACCTGGGGGGCACCAAGCTCGATGGCGTCTGGGTCGACTCCCGGGGACGGATCCGGGGGTCCGAGATCCAGGAGCTTCCGCTGGACCGCTCGCTCGGCGGGCTCGGGGCCTTCTTCGAGGAGCTCGACGCGAAGCTGGTCGGCCCCCGGCTCCGCCCGAGGGTCTCCGGCCTCTCCGTGGCCGCGGTCGTGGAAGGCCCGGAAGCGAAGGCGACGCACGCTCCGAACCTTCCGGCGCTCCGGGGAAGGGCGCTGGTCCCGTGGCTCGAGCGACGCCTGGGCCGGCGCTTCGTCGTCGTGAACGACGCGAACGCGGGGGCGGAGGTCGAGCGGCGGCTGGGCCGAGGGGAGGGGGATTTCCTTTACGTGATCCTCGGGACGGGGATCGGGGGGGCCTGGGTCCTTGACGGGAAGGTGTACCCCGGGCGGTACGGCTCTGCCGGGGAGATCGGCCACGTCTACGCCGGCCCACCGGACCGGCCGTGCGGGTGCGGGCTCCGCGGCTGCTTGGAGACCCAGGCCGGGGGTCGGGGGCTGGGGGAGATCGCCACCGAGGCCCTCGGCCCCCGCCGATCCCGGGCGGGGGGGAGGGCCGACCGGCCCTGGACCGCCAAGGAGCTCCTCCTTCTCGCCGAGGAGGGACACCCCCGGGCCCGGGTCCTGCGCGACAAGGCCGGAGGCGTCCTGGGGCGCGCGCTCGCTTCCCTGATGAACGCGACGGGGGTCGAGCGGGTGGTCATCGACGGGCGCCTCCTCGTCGGCGCTCCCGGCTACGCCCGGGCGATCCAGAGGGCCTGGAGCGAGCAGCTCATCGCCCCGCTCGCGGGTCGGGCCCGGTGGATGCGGGCCCGGCCCTTTCCCCACCGGATGGCCTACGGCGCCTGGTCCCTCGCGCAGCCCGATGCCCCCCGCCCGGCCGGTTCGCCAGGGTAAAAGGGGACCGCGGTCCATCCCCTGGGCGATGGGCCCCACCGAGCAGGACCGGGAGAAGCAGGCGGCCGCCACGCACGCGGTCCAAGGGGTGCGGGAGGGGATGGCGCTCGCCCTCGGCAGCGGCTCCACGGTCGAGATGGCCGCCCGGGCCCTTGCCGAGAGGTTCCCGCGGGGGACGGGGCTTCGCCTCGCGGTCGCGTCGGAGGGGATGGAGTCCCGGATGCGCTCGCTGGGGCTCCCGTTGACCCCGCTCTCCGAGATCGACCGGTTCGACCTCATGCTGGACGGCGCGGACGAGGTGGACCCCGAGCTCGACCTGCTCAAGGGCGGGGGATGGGCGCTCTTCCGGGAGAAGCTCCTCGCCCGGATGAGCCGCTCGCTCGAGATCATGGTCGACCGCTCCAAGCTCGTCGACCACATCGGCCGCGACCATCCCCTGCCGCTGGAGATCGTCCCGTTCGCCCGCCCCTACGTGCTCCGGGAGCTCTCCCGGCGGGGATTGGAGGGGCACCTCCGGAGGAGGCCGGACGGCACGGACCGCACCGACAACGGCAACGAGATCCTGGACGTGAAGTTGCCCGGCCCGTCGCTCTCCCTTTCCGCGCTCGACCAGGAGCTCCGGACGGTCCCCGGGGTCGTCGAGACCGGGCTCTTCCTGGGGATGGCGGCCCGGGTCTACGTGGGTCTCCCCTCGGGAAAGGTGGAGGTCCGGCAGCGGCCGTGATCCTTTGCGTCGGTCAGGACGCGCGCCTTCCGGGGCGCTGAGAGTCGGCTCCTACGGGAGGGGAACCGGGACGGGAACTCGGCTCGGGGGATGGGCGCATCCCTCCCGGGACGAGGCAGAGGCCGGACGTCACCAGCAGGCTTTATCCTACGCGCCCTCCTCGCATCCTCACGGTCCATGGAAGGCAAGCACATCTCCTTGGAGAAGGAAGGGAAGATCGGCATCATCCGCTTCAACAAGCCCAAGGCGAACACCTACGACCTAGGGATGATGGAGGAGTTCCACCGGGCCATCGAGGAGGTCCGGTTCGACGACAAGATCCAGGCGGCGGTGCTCACCTCCGCCGTGCCGAACTTCTTCAGCGCCGGGGCGGACATCGAGATGCTGAGGACCTCCGAGCCGGATTACAAGGCGATGTTCTGCCTGTTCTGCCAGGAGACCCTGAGCAGCATGGAATCCACCCCGAAGGTCTTCGTCTCGGCCATCAACGGCCACTGCGTGGGCGGCGGGCTCGAGATCGCCCTCGCCACCGATCTGAGGTTCATGGTGGACGACCCGAAGCTCCAGATCGGCCTTCCCGAGGTCACCCTGGGGGTGCTTCCCGGGACCGGGGGGACGCAGCGGCTCCCCCGCCTCATCAACAAGTCCCTCGCCCTGGACATGATGATCACCGGCCGGCGCCTGAGCCCGCAGGAGGCGCTCAAGGCGGGCCTGATCAACTACGTCTTCCCGGCGGCCACCTTCGAGCAGGACTGGCGCAAGTACGTCCAGGCCCTGGTCGACGGCCCGGCCCGTGCCGTGGGGCTCATCAAGCGCTCCGTGCAGGAGGGGATCGAAATGTCCCTCTCCCAGGGGCTCGCGCTGGAGCGGGAGCTCCAGAACCGCCTGTTCATCACCAAGGATGCGAAGGAAGGGCTCACAGCCTTCTCGGAGAAGCGCAAGCCCGTCTTCGCCGGGCACTGAGCGGCGCCATGACCGAAGCCTCCTCTCCGGCCAACCCCCCCCGCAAGAGCCTCAAGGAGGGGGGGACGGTGGTCCCGGTCCGGGAGGTGCTCTGGGGGGACGACGCCGGCGTGCGGAAGTTCGAGACGGCGGCGGAGTTGCCGGAGGAGATGCGCGACCTGATCATGCGCCTCATGGTCGTGCAGGCCGACACGGAGTACGCCTCCATCCAGCAGCACCGCCCCTGGCTCGACTGCGCCCCCACGCTCGAGGACCGCTGGATCCAGGCGCGCATCGTCGCGGACGAGGCCCGGCACGGCCTTCAGGCCTGCCGCATCCTCCGGGACTTCGGGGCCGAGGGGGAGAAGCGTATCGGCGAGCTCCTTCGGACACGGGAGGGCCATCACAAGCTCGACGCGTTCAACATCCCCTTCGACTCGTGGGCCGACGTGGGGGCCTTCACCTGCCTTGTCGACCGGGTGGGGGTCTACCAGCTCCGGGCCTTCCAGGAGTGCGCCTACGGCCCGCTCGCCCGGGCCATGCCGCTCATGCTGAGCGAGGAGCAGCTCCACCTGAACTTCGGCTACAACGTCCTGCGGCGAATGAGCCGCGAGGGGGCCTCCTACTGCGGGAGCCGCGAGGAGGCCCAGGAGGCCGTGGAGAAGTGGTACCCCCGGGCCCTGGACATGTTCGGCCACTCCCAGTCCCGGACGAGCGAGATGGCCATCCGGTGGGGGATCAAGCGCTGGACCAACGAGGAGGCCCGCACCCGCTTCGTCGCAGAGATCACCCCCCTGCTGGAGAGCATCGGCCTTACGCCCCCCGCGACGGACTGGCACCGTCGGATCCTCTAGGGCCGGTTCCCGGTCCGCCCGGTCAACGGACCGGACGAGGGTGGGAGGCCTTGTGGGGACTTGGTGCCCCTCTGGTCCCCCCTTCAAAACGACCCCGAATTCAAGTCCCGTCGAGCCGCCGGTCCATAGCCTCTCCGGCGGATCTGGCGAACGACTCCGTCATGGCCCGCCGCCGTCGATCCCCCTAACCGCGCCCCTCCTTCAAGCAGGAGCAGGCCCGGAGAATGTACAGATATAGGGCCGGACGGGGGTTGCCCCACTGCACGAATACTTTCGCGGCTCTTCGCCGGGGGGACCACTCTTCGGGTACGAATATACCGGGGACGGGCTCGCTCCTCCGCCTGACTTCCTCAGGCAGAGGGAACATGCAGAAAGAAGCCAACGCCGGCGAGGTCCAGGATCGCCCAGGGGCTCCATCGACCGGTTCGCGCCGAGGCACGACGACGCTGCTCGCCGCGGGTCTCGTCGTCGCGGTCCTGGTCGTGGGGGGTCTCGGGGCGTATCTCGCGCTCCCCGCCGGCTCGAACGCGAGCCACACCACCCAGACGTCGACCACCACCTGCGCTCCGGCCAACAGCAGCCATTGTAGCTCGGAGAGCTCCGGTGCCACGCACGAGCTGACCGTGACGGCCCCCTTCGTCCCGGCTCGCGCCGGCCGGTAGGCCTCGTGGGCAGCCCCCCCCGGGGGAGAGGGGGGCTGCGGGCGCGGCCAACGGCCACGCCCCGGTCGGGCACAAAGTTTTAACTGACCTCTCCGACACTTTCCTTGGGCGTGGCGAAGAGAGCTTCGAGCCCGGAGCCGCGACCCACCTCCCTCCCCAAGGACTGGAAGGCCGTGGCGCACATGCCCGGCTTCCACAGCTCGATCGGCTTCCCCATCGACCCGAGCCGGAGCGCCGAGGGGATCATCGCCGTGACCGGAAGGATCGACGAGCGCCACCTCAACATCAACGGGGTCGTGCACGGCGGCGTCTACTGCACCCTCCTCGACACCGCCATGGGGGCGGCCGTCGTCCGGACGCTGGCGCCCGATGAGATCACCGCGACCACCAGCCTCTACGTCGACTTCCTCCGGCCCGCCAAGCTCGGGCAGGTGCTCACCTCTCGGGGCTCGGTGACCCGCCGGGGCCGCCACATCGCCTTCGCCGATGGACGGATCCACGACGACGAGGAGCATCTGGTGGGGACCGGGCGCGGCACCTGGTACATCTGGAAGCAGGAGGAGCTCCCGGTCTCCACCTTCCCCTCTCGGAGCCCCTCCTCCCCTGGGGCCAAGCCACGACGATGACCAGCTCGACGCTCCGGAAGCTCTCCCGCGGTTTCCTCGTCCTCGGGCTGGTGGCCTTCCTCGTGGTCGTGCTCTTCCTCGGGAGCGTGGTCTATTCCCTCTCCCAGATCCGGCCCGAGGGGGGCCCGACCGTCCGCTGGAGCGACGGCCCGGTGCCGGGGGTGGAGGGGCTCGTGCTCACGGTGGAGCAGAACATCTCGAACCCGGGGCTCTATTCCCTGAACGGTGTGCTCTTCTCGGCGAGCCTCTGGTACGCCGGTGGGTCGCTCCTCCACGCGCAGGAACCGTCGCAGTCGCTCTCGGCCGGTAGCGCCTCGGGGCTCGAGCTGACCCTTCCCGTCAACCTCACGCAGGGGAGCGTGGCCGCTCCGCTGCTCACCCACAACGAGCTGCTCGAGCGTTCGCTCTGGATCAACGCAAGCTACGCGGACGTCTTCCAGTTCCGCCTCTCCTACGCGGGCAACCTGAGCTGGAAGGCCCCCTTCCTGGACCTGGCGGTCACCCCCGTGGTGAACGCGGGAGGGTTCGGCCTCACCGTCTCCTACCAGAACCCGTCGTCCTGGAACGAGGTGGGGACGCTCGAGGCGACGCTCGTCCAGGCCAATGGGACCCCGTGCGTTCCCCTGGCAGGTTTCGCGGTGGACGTCCCCTCCGGGGGAGCGATGGACCAGACCTTCCCCGTCCCGGTCGGCGGCTCGTGCGATCCAGCGGGCGGGAGCGCTTCGCTGGTCTTCCTGGGGAGCGGTTTCGCCCTCCCGCTCGGGGGGGTGCCCCTCCCATGACCAGCCGGGCTCCCCTCCGGGCGTGGGGCAACCCCTCCCTCCCCTCGCTCCCGAACCCCCGGATGCTCCGGGCCCGGGCCACCGCCTACTTCGTGCTGATGTTCATCCTTCTGGCGCTCCTCCCCTTCAGCATCGTCGAGAGCCTGGTGGCGCTCGGTGTGGCCAAGCTCGCCATCCCGGCGGACGCCATCCTCGGGGTGGGGACGCTCCAGGCGGTCCTCGAGGCCTACACCGTCCTCAGCAAACCGACGCGGCGGTACGGCCTGTCCATCCTCCTGGCCGCGCTCTGCTCGCTGGGGTATCTGGGGGTCTTCCTGACCTCCTCGGCGCTCACCGTGGACATCCCCACCAGCGCCGGGCCGCTCACCGCCCAGGTCATCTACACGCCCGTGATCTTACTCTTCATGATCGGACCGGCCTTCCGGTTGATGGGAGGGGTGCTGGTCTGGATGGAGGACCGGCTCCATCCGGGAGAACGCCTGCGGCTGGAGTTCCCGTCCCCGCATTGACGTCAAGCCGGGCCGAGCAATCCTTTTTCATGGGGGAGCCCCTGGGTCCTTCCATGCCCGCAAGGACGACAACCTCTTCCGGAAGTCCGAGCAACGACGAGCTCATGGCCGAGACCGAGGCGCTGATGCGCGAGTTCGCCCAGGACGCCCTCAAGTGGGCGCGTTCCGCCCTCCGCCTGGCCGACCGCATGGGGGACGCGGCGGTTCAGGCCGGCGAGCAGGCTGTCCATCGCGCCGAGCGTGCGGTGGCCCGACAGAAGGGGAAGTAGGCCAAGCCCCGCACGACCGACCCCCGACCGGTGGTGGGGACTCCGCCTCGCTCAGGGTGAACTGATCTCTGGACTCCATACCCCGTTCCCGCGGCAGCAACCGTCAAATAGGCAGCCTCGGCTCCAACCGGCGCTGACGGCCATAGCGACGGGGAAACACCCGGTCCCATTCCGAACCCGGCAGTTAAGCCCGCCGGCGTTCCGCGTGGTACTGAAGTGCGAGAGCCTACGGGAAGCGCGGAAAGCTGTCAGCACCTGAGCACGGGAGGAGATGCCGCCTCCGGCCCCGGGGGGAATTCCGCGATCGTCGGGGCGCTACGGAGGCGAACTCCCGCCCGGGATACTGGGTCGAAACGATCTGAGCCGGTGATGGGGATCCGGTCGGGGGGAGGTGCCCCCGAGAGGGGTCCAGGACGGGGAGCCCATCGGGCGGACTGGCCCCTCCTCTCCAGAGAAGTGAACCCGGGTTGACTTACCGCTTATGAATTTCCCGCCAAAATATGCGGGACATGACAGAACCCGGGAATCCCCCCCCGGAGCGCGTCTCGGGACTTCGCGCGGCCTGGAGGATGAACCCGAAAGGGGTCACCCTCGACCTGCTGCGGATCGGCATTGGACTCGTCTGGGCGCTGAACCTGATGTACATCCTGGCCCCCTCGAACCGCTTCTTCGCCGGTTTCCAGTCCACCGCGGGCGGGTTCGGGAGCAGCTCCCTCGGGGGGGCGGGGTTCGCGAGCTTTGCCGCCTCCCACGCCACCCTCTTCGCCTGGGGGATTGCCCTGCTGACGGGATACCTGGCGGTGGCGTTCCTTGCCGGGCTCACCACCCGGCTCGCCTGCGTCGTGGGGGGCGTGGCCTCCACGGCCTTCATCGTCACCCAGTTCTACTCCACCTTCGCGCTGAACGGTACGGGGACGGACGTCGGCCCGCATCCGATCTACATCCTGGTCTACGTGATCCTCTTCACGGGGATGGCGGGGCAGTACTTCGCCCTCGACCACTGGTTCTGGGTGAGCGGGCACGCGCGCTTCCCGCGGCTCTCCCGGTACATCGCTTCCCCCCGCGAGGTTCCCGGGGTGGTGTCCGGTCCCTCGCAGGCCTCGGCCGCCCCAGCGGCCCCGCGGGCGGGGCCGTCGTCCTTGCGGACCGGCCCGGACCCGGTGTACACGGTGGTCTATCCCAGCTCCCGGACCAAGCTCGACTTCCTCGCCCTCGGCCTGGTGCTGGGGCTGCTCGTGGCGGGCATCGGCGCGTATACGATGGTGGCCCCCCAGTCGAGCACCGGCAACTCCCGGTCCGGGGTCTCCGCCCCGTCGAACCTGACGCTCACCGTGGCCATCAACCTGCAGAACGGCTGGCCGCAGTACACCCCCGCGAACTTCACCCTCGCCACCGGCGCGGTGACCATCACCATCGTGGACGACGACGCGCCGATGTACTTCCCCGGCTGTCAGTGCAACGTCTCCGGCACCACGGGGGGCGTGGAGTACGTCAACGGCACGCCTCTGCGCGTCGTGCCGAGCACGAACATCGCCCACACCTTCGATGTCCCCTCCCTGGGGATCAACGTGGTGAGCCCGGGGATGAGTGTGGTCACCTTCACCGCCTACTTCAACGAGACGGGGACGTTCACCTGGATGTGCGAGGCACCCTGCGGGACGGTCATCCCGACCGGCCCTCCCATGGGGGTTCCCGGCTACATGACGGGCACGATCTCCGTTGTGTAGGGGGAACGGGTAGCTCCCCGAGGCTCTCTCCGAGAAAGCCGCTTCCCGGGGGAGCTCCCTCTCCCGCGCTTTAAGAGGCCCTTCGGTGGCCAAATGCGGAGTACTTATCCGCCCGGGAGAATTCGATGGACCACCGAGACGGAGCCCTGGACATGGGAATCCCCAAACCCTCCATCGAGGAACTGTTGCGCCACAGCCAGGACCACCGCTGCGACGGGCAGGAGGACTGCGTCACCATCAGTGCCGTCGCCGAGCTCCCCACCCGGTACGGACCGTTCCAGGTGGTCTCCTTCCACGGCTCCTCCGGGGAGATCGATCACGCCGCCCTGGTCCGCGGGGACGTCCGGGGCAAGGAGAACGTCCCGGTCCGCCTGCACTCCGAGTGCCTGACCGGGGAGGCCTTCGGCTCCCTCCGCTGCGATTGCCGCGACCAGCTCGAGCTCTCCCTCCGGGAGCTCGACCGGAGGGACTTCGGGGTCCTGCTCTACCTCCGGCAGGAGGGGAGGGGCATCGGTTTCGAGAACAAGATCCGCGCCTACCAGCTCCAGGACGCCGGTCTCGACACCGTGGAGGCGAACGAGGCGCTGGGCTTCCAGGCGGACGAGCGGGACTACCGCGTCGCCGCCCACATGCTCCGGTCGCTGGAGATCGGCTCGATTGTGCTCATGTCGAACAACCCGGCGAAGATCCGGGACCTGCGGAGCCACGGGATCCACGTCGCCGGTCGCATCCCCCTCGCCATCCCGCCGAACGTCTTCGACGCGCGGTACCTGGAGACCAAGCGGATCAAGGGCGGTCATCTCCTCCCTCCCGTGGAGCTCGACCTCCTGGACGAGCAGGTCGACGGGCTCCACTGCCGCGACGTCTCTGACACTCCCCCCAGCTGAAAGGGGCCTCCCCGCTAGCCTATTGGGGGTGGACCGTTCGCCTCCCTCGTGAGCGCCCTCTCTTCCCGGGCCTCCCGGGCCGGGGCCTACCTCATTGCCGTCGGAACCCTCCAGTTCGTCGGCGCCATGGTCGCCGTCCAGCTCGCCTATCCCGGGTACTCGGACTTTAGCAACTACATCAGTGACCTGGGGAACACCTCCACCTCCCCCTGGCACCTCGTGTTCAACCTCTCCATCGGGGTCCTCGGCCTCTTCGCCCTCGTCGGTATCGCGGCAGCTTGGGGCTCCTTCCCTCCCGGCGCCACACGCGCGGTGGGGCTACCCCTGCTCATGGTGGCCGGGTTCGCCGCGATCCTGGTGGGGCTCTTTCCCGAGAACGTCAACCCGACCGTGCACGGCCTGGTCTCGTTACTGGTCTTCCTTCCCGGGGGCCTCGCCCTGGTGGTGCTCGGGGTCGGGATGGGGGCGGGAAGCGGCTGGGCCGGCGGTCGGGGGTACTCTTACCTCCTCGGGGCGATCACCCTCGCCTCCCTGGCCTTCTTCGTCCCGGACGGTATGACCTCCTCCCCCTGGTACCCCGGGTTCGTGGAGCGCCTCATCGTCTTCCCGGTCCTCCTCTGGGCGCTCGGGGTGGCGGTCCACCTCCTTCGACTCCCCCGTGACGGGCCTTCCCCTGTCGCCCCAGGCCCTGCCCCGGGATAGGAGATGGAGATGGGCGCCCGCTCGGGGAGAGCTAAGCCGGCCCGTCCCTCCCGGCGCACGTCCGGGAGCCCCGCGGCGCACCGTGCGCTCTGGCGGGAGATCTACGAGAAGACCCCCCACACCGAGCTTCCCTGGTTCGACGCCGGGCCGAGCCCTCCGGTCGTCCGCGCGGTAGAGGAAGGGTTCCTCTCCCCTCGCTGGCCCGTGCTGGACATCGGCTGCGGGGCCGGTTCGAACGTGCTCTACCTGCGGCGGAAGGGGTTCGAATGCCACGGGGTGGACATCTCCCCGGGGGCGGTCCGCGCGGCGAACCACCGCCTGAAGGAGGCGGGTTTCCCCCCCACCGTCCGGGAGGGGGACGCGCTCTCCCTCGGGGGCCGCGCGGGTCGGTTCGGAGGAGCGATCGACCATGGCTGCTTCCATGTCCTACCGGTCGACCACCGGGAAGCCTACGCGAACGAGATCGCGCGGATCCTCCGCCCCGGGGGGCGCTTCGTGCTCACGTGGGTGGCCCGGGAGCACACCGGACCCGTCGGCCCACCCCATCGTCCGTCGCTCGCGGAGATCGCCCAGGCCCTCGAGACGCGTTTCCAGATCCTCCGGACCGAGTTCCAAGCGGAGTCCGAGGAGACCGGTCCCCCTTTCTACCACGCCTGGCTGACGCTACGCTCGGCTCCCCAGCCCCCGCCCCGCTGAGGGGTCCCCGGGGCCGGGCGAGATCCGGAATCCCACGCAGGGCGGCATCCCTCGAGGGGACGTCGCGTCGGTCGGCGGGTCGCTGGGCTACCGCCGAGGGCAGGATCAAGCGCGTTGCTCTTCTCCCCCGGTCGATCTTCCCCCGTCGACGACGAGGGTCGAGCCCGTGACCCACTCGGCCTCCCGGGAGAGGAGGAAGGAGATGGCGTGGGCGACCTCCCAGGACCCGGTCTCGATGGTGTCCCGCAGCCGGGGTCGTGGCGCTGGGCCGGGGCGGGCCGTCGGCTCCACGTTGTGGGGCATGTTCCCCGGCAGGACGGCGTTCACCCGTATCCCGTACGGGCGATAGTCGTGGGCCATCTTCTCGCAAAGCTCGACGAGGGCTCCCTTGGCCGCCCCGTAGGCCGCTGTGCCCGCCCAGCGGACCGCGCGGGTGGCGGAGACGAAAACCAAGGAACCGCCTCCCTGCTGGATCATGGCCGGGAGGGCGGCGTGCGAGAGGCAGTAGACCGGACGCAGGTTGTTCGAGAGCCCCTCCTCCCAGTCCCGCTCGGAGGATTCGTGGATGAGAGGGCTCCCCGGCATCCACCCGCCGGCCAGGGCCGCGACCCCGTCGAGATGCCCGAACTCCCGGATCACCCCCGAGACCAGCGCCTCGGCCTCGGCGAGGTTCTTGAGGTCCGCCACCACGGGTCGAAAGGTCCACGACCCGGACTTCGCCGCCGCTTCGAGGCGCGAGAGGCTCTTTTCCTGGCGGGCGGAGGCCACGACGGTGGCTCCCCGGGAGGCGAGCAAGCTCACGAGGGCGGAGCCCAGACCCGCTCCCGCCCCTCCCACCAGATAGACTCTCTTCCGTTCCTCCATGCCCTCGCCCGCAGGTCCGGAGCCGGAGCTCCGATTTAACCCGGCCGGCCCCGGGGTCTCGGTCGAGGGGCGTGAGGGAAGCTCCTGCCCTGCAACGGTATGTAGGAGGGACGGCTCGTTCGGCCATGCGGGAGCAGGACGTAAGGATCCCGGTGGGGAAGCGCGAGCTCGACTGTTACTTGGCCTATCCTGAGGCGGCCCAGGGAAAGCACCCCGCCGTGGTGGTCATCCACGAGATCTTCGGCCTGGACGGGCACATCCGGGAGGTCGCCCGCCGCTTCGCGAAGGAAGGGTACGTCGCGGCCGCCCCCAACCTCTTCTCGGGGGAGATCCAGCAGGTCCTGACCCCCGCGAACATCGCCCTCGCGATGCAGGCCTTCGCGCAGGCGCCCCCGGGCCTGAGAAGGGACCCGTCGAAGCTCGCCGCCTTCGCGGCGGAGCAACCCCCGGAGCGACGACCCATCCTCCAGATGTTCGGACGGGTCTCGAGCCCGCCGCAGCAGGCGGAGTTTGCGAAGGAGTTGGCGGAGGTCACCCGGTACCTCCGGAGTCTGCCGGAGGTGGACGCTCGACGCGTGGGATCGGTGGGATTCTGCTTCGGAGGCGCGATGTCCGTGCGCCTCGCGACCGAAGACCCGGAGCTCCGAGCCTGCGTCATCTTCTACGGCCAGAATCCCCCGCTCGAGGATGTCCCCAGGATCCAGGCGAGTGTCCTCGGGCTCTACGGGGGAGAGGACCACGGCATCACCGACACGGTCCCCCAGCTGGACGAGGCGATGAGGAAGGCCGGGAAGAGCTTCGCCCACCACGTCTACCCGGGGGCCCGTCACGCCTTCTTCAACGACACGCGGCCGCAGGTCTACCACCCGGAGTCCGCCGCGGACGCCTGGAAGCGGGTGAACGAGTTCTTCCGTTCCGAACTGAAGGGATAGGGACACCACCCCGCCCGCGCGGCCCGTCGCCTTCCTCGCCCGCCGGGGCACTGGCCCGAGGGGGCAGGCCCGGGTCCGGGGCTCCCGAGGTAGGGTGGCGGGTACGTGCGGGGAACTCTCCGTTCTATACGGGCCGAGGATTAGGAGAGGATCTCGGAGCCGTCGCTCATGCCGACCGTGGCCCAGGACCGTTCCGCGCCCTCGCGCCCTCAACGCGGTCTGGGCCGCTCCCTGATCCTGATCGGGGCGATCATCGCGCTCCTCGGCGCGGTCCCAGCCCTCCTCCTCCCCCCGCCGTTGGACGAGTCCGGGCTGCTGGTGGTCGTCATCGGCCTTGTGCTGGTCATCAACGGGTTCCCACTTTTCTTGACGAGATGGCAGCTGTCCCACAGACTTGGGATCTGCCCCGCCTGTGGGGCTGACGTGGCGCGGGAGGACCGCTTCTGCCATCAGTGTGGTCGCACCCTCTGATCCACCCCCGTGAACCGGGCGAAAATGGAAGCGCCCGCCTCCTCCTTTCCCGACCCGGGACGTCGCAACAGCCAATAATAGCCCCCGCTGTGGCGCGGAAGCCATGCTGCGAAGGGGAAGTGGAGAGCGCCGCTCGCAATCCAACGTGGGACGAGGACTCTCGGCCTCGCTCCTCGTGGCGGTCCTGCTGTTGGCTGGGGTGGGAACCTGGATCGTTTTCGAACCCCGCCTGGGAATGCCGACGGGGCGGAGACCGGGCCGGGATCCCCCGGGGCTCGCAGGGGCGGCGGCCCCCTCTCTCCGGAACGCTCTCCCGGGGGTCGGGCAGCTGGGCGTGGTGGACACCCTCGACCTGTGCACCGACACGCTCCTCCCCGGTGACGCCCCGCCGCTGGACTGCCAGGGCCAGAACCCTTCAGGGGTGGTCTACGACCCCGCGCAGGGACAGATCTTCGTGAGCCTCCTGGGGTCCGACAATGTGAGCGTGGTGAACGCCACGACGAACGTCGAGTTGGCCAATATCCACGTGGGCGGTGGCCCCTCCGGCCTGGCGTTCGACAACGCGTCCGGGGAGGTGTACGTCGCCGACTCCAACACTCTGAACGTATCGGTGATCGATGCGGCGACGGAGCGGATCAGCGCGACGATCCCCGTGGGGAGCTACCCCTCGGCCCTGGTCTTCGACCCGCTCCAGAGCGAGGTCTTCGCGGTGGAGAGCCAAGCCAACCTCCTCGCAGTGCTCAGCACGTCGACCCACCGGCTCGTCGACAGCATCCCGGTGGGGAACTCGCCGTCGGCCGTGGCCCTCGACCCGGTGAACGATGAGCTGTACGTGGCGGACCTGGGCGCGGACAACGTGAGCGTGGTCTCCGCCTCCTCGGATTCCGTGGTGGCGACCGTGGGGGTGGGGAGCGCCCCCTCAGCGGTGGCCTACGACGCGAGCTCCGGGACCATCGTCGTCGCCAACGGAGGGAGCTTCAACAACAGCGTCATCGACCCTTCCACGAACAAGGTCGTGGGCAACTTCCCGGACCACGGCGTCTACGCGAGCGCCCTGGTCTACGTCCCCGGCCCGGGCGACCTGGTCTCCGTGAACCAGCTCTCCCACGACGTGAGCTTCTTCGACGGGGCGACGGACAGCTTCCTGACCAACGTCCCCGTCGGCGTGAACCCCATGGCCGCGGCGCTCGACCCGGCCACGGGGGTGCTCTACGTGGCGGACTTCGACACGAACAACCTTACCCTGGTGGGGACCTCCGTGCCCGGGGGGGTGGGAAACCTCCCCTTGGGCCTGGACCCCACGACCGCGGCGCTCGATCCGGGGACCGGACAGGTGTTCCTGTCCATGCCGGGCACGGATAACCTGAGCGTGGTGAGTGCCCGGTCCCTTCGAGCGACCGGGAGCGTCCC
>JAKATE010000144.1 GCA_021828085.1 Thermoplasmata archaeon
CTCCCCGATGGCGTCGTTCTGTGCCATCGGCTGGTTCTCCACCAGCAGGGGCAGGAGGACCGCGCACTCCTCCAGGAACTCCAGGTGCCGCAGCGTGAAGGGGAACCCCAGCCCGCTCCTCTCCCCCACCGAGAGCGCCTTCTCCAGTCCCCTCCGACACTCCATCACCGCCAGGGCGTTGGGGTCGCTGCAGAACCCATGCTTCACCTCCCGGAGCAGGCTCGGCGCGTACTCCGGCAGGGCCCGTAGCGCCCGCTTCAGGGCCGCTCGGACCCCATGGTCGGTGAGCCTCTTGCCCAGCGCCACATGGTCCGTCTCCAGGAGGTCCTTCCCGAGGTCCCTCAGGAAGTGGTAGCGACAGATGGCCAGCGGGACCCCTGGGAAGACCTCCGCGAGCGCGCTCAGGATGCCGCAGCTCATGTCGCTGATCGCCGCGCAGGGGGTCCCATACCTCGCCTTGACCACCTGGAGGACCTCCACGTTCTCCTCGTGCCGTTCGAAGTGGCAGTGCGCCCCGTAGAGCAGGAACCCCGAGAGGGCGTCCCGCACCGCCACGATGACCTTGAACTCCCCGTCCACGGTGCCGTCGATCTGCAGGACCCACCGTCCCATGGTGGCCTTGAGCTTCTCCGAGCTCTCCGCGTGGGTCATCTCCACCACCTCCAAGGCCTGGTTCGAGAGGCGGCGGGCGTGCCGCTCGGAGATGCCCAGCACGCTCTCCTGGGCGATCTCACTGCAGCTCCTCCCCTTGAGGAGCCGCTGGTCCGCCACTTCGACCATCACGTCGAAGGCGTGGGTGCACCCCTTGGCCACGAGTGCGGCGAGCTCCTCCGACGCGAAGAGAAGCCGGGGATGTCCCTTGGCACAACAGAGGACCCGCTCGAGGGCCAGGAACGTCCCCTGCTGTTTCGTCTTGACCAGCCTTCTCCGGGTCCCGTAGAGGTTCAGTCGGCAGGTGCAGCGTGGGCAGCGTTTGAGGGACGGTTCGAAGTGGAGGGTGATCACTTCGTCCTCACGAAGAGCCGGTGGAGCTGGAGGTCGTTCTCGATGACCAGCTTCTTGATGAGGGCGGGGTCGGGTGGTCCCCTTGTGGCCGGGTTGTCCCCCCGACGTCCGCCGCTCTTCGGGAGGCGGGCGGGGGTGGGGGAAGAAGACCCGTCGGGAGGGGACGCCCATCGCGGCGGCGGTCTTGGTACTGGCCCCGAGGACGGGGAGGGAGTGTCGGATCGCCTGGAGTTTCTCCTTCAGCGCCGCCGCCTTCCCCGAGAGACTGGAGCTCTTCTCCCGGGCCTTCTCGAAGGCGGGCCGTAGCCGCTCGAGTTCCTGCCGAAGATCCTGGTTCTCCTTCTCGATCTCATCCAGTCGTTCGAGTCACTGGAGGATCTCGGTGAGCTTCCTGCGCGAGACCATGACCTCGTCGTCTCGTCCTTCAGGAGACAGGAGGACGTGAGAGTCCCGAGGGGTCATGGTCCTCGGGGAGAGGGTCCAAGGGCCCGTGGTCTTAAGGGTACGGTATGCTATGTCACGGCACGAGTGACCTCGCTGTCACCTCGAGAAGTGGAGGATTCACGAACGCGTGCGCGCGTTCAGCCCGGCCAGGGAGCTGAGCCCTTACGCAGCTACTGCCCTCGAGGCTCTGTCCGGAGCAACCCAACGGCCTTCTCGTGGCTTCGGCTGTCGTTCGGCTCCAGGGTTGCCTGCCACGTGCGTCGATTGGAATCACGGGCAACGGAGGGCCCGTGGTCTCGGGATCGACGACGGTGCAGGTGCGCGCAAGGCCGGGACGAGCTCGAGGAGGGGAGCGAGCGGCGCCCTGCGCCGGAATACCGATGCTCCCCCGGCGGGGAGGGGGGCGCGAGGGTTGGGCCCGACCCGTCGCCCGCCCAAGGGCCCCGGGCACCCGCCGCCCACGGCCGGTCTCCCCCCGGGACGGCGCCTTGGACGGGACTCAGCCGAGCGAACGCCACTTCGGGCCAAGGGCCCTCCCTCCAGCCCAGCTGCTGGCTCCCGGGGGAGGCTCCAGGAGCTGGAAGGCCCCCGCGAGCCCCTCGAGGAAACCGTAGATCTCGCGCGCGGTGCGCCGCTGCGCAGGCACGCGGGAGGCCTTGACGTCCGCGAAGCGACTGGTACGCAGGAGCTGCAGGTTCGAGGTGCGGTGGTCGCCCGCGACGAGGTAGACCGCGTTCCCCTCCCCCGCGACGAGGCAGTAAGGGGTCAGCGTCACGGCATCATACGTGGTGGTCTCCCGGACGCGGCGTTCCGCCACGACCGCCGAGCCGCGCCGAATCATCCCCCGGAGCAGTTCCTCCGTCTCAGTGAGGACGACCTCCCCAGAGGGGGGCTTGGACGCGCACGGGGAAGGACATGGGGGAGGGGGGGCCGCAGGCGGAGCGGTGCGCGGGCCAAGCGGAACGTCCCCGATGCCTCCCAGCTCTTCCAGGGTCGGAACGTGCGCGTTCCGCGCCCGCGATGGCGTACCGGGAAGACGCGCTCCGAGGAAGTCCCAGAGCTCCCGAAGCGCAGGCGGCACGGGCTCCCCGTATCCCTGCGCTTCCTCGAGCCCCTTCCTCAGCGCACCTATCTCGTCCCAGGAGAGCAGGAGCTGGGCCCACCCGGAAGGCCCCTCTCCCCAACGTTGGAACCGTCCCGGCAGACGTGCCCCGACAGGGAGCCCCGCGCGGAGCCTGGAGAGGAGGGGGGCCTGGCGGTCTGCTGGAGCGGCCGCTCCTGCTCCGTGGTCCAGGCCCTGGACCTCAAAGTGCTGTGCGACCACCACGTGAGGTTGCCGCGGTCCCCAGTCCACGATGGCTGTCGCGACGTTCTGAGGCACCGCGCGCGGGCTCCGTTCCCTCAGGAAACGGAGGAGGGCCGCCCCGTCGAACCCCTCCCGGGCAGCCGAGGCCACCCGATCGCGGGAGATGCGGAAGCGAACCATCCGGTCGGCGGATATGAGGTCCGAGGTCTGTGCGAGGGCCCACGCATCGCTGGGTGCGAGGCTCTCGGCGGGGACGGTCACCTCGTAGTCCGGCAGCACGTGGAACCGTGTCCGGCTGTTCCGGTCCGTCGACGGGACCATCGGGGAGACGGGGCTCCCGTCCCCCGTCGCGAGGTACGTTCGCCCGGTGTCCGTGAGCCGCAACTCCCGGAGCTCGCGGGGAGCGCCATCCGCCTCCGCAGGCTGCGAGACCGAAGCCTCAATCATCCCCGACAGGAGCAGAAGCTCGAGGGCGGTCCCGATCTCGTGGGCCGGGTGACTCCACGTGCAGGCCGACCTCGGGGAGCTCAGGCGTTCCATCCTGCGCCTCGTGACAATCGCGAGGGCCGGCAGGGTGATCCAGTCCCCCGCGGGCACCTCACCCAGGACCTGGAGGAGCGCGCGGGTCGCTCTCCCGGCCCAGAAGAGCGTCACTGCCATCCACCTGTCGCGCAGGGCGCTCTCGGACCGCTCGAAGAACTTCAGGGCTCCCTCCTCCGGTCGGAGGAGGCCATCCTCGGTCTTTGCGAGCTCCAGGTCGACCGCGACCCGGTGGACCAGGTCCGCGACCCCGTCCGAAGGGAGGGACAGGGCCTCCCTCAACCGCGTTCGGCTCGCCTTGTAGAGCGGACCCAGTTGCGTCGCCTTGAGCTCCCCTCGCTGGGCCATCGCCAGCAGGACGGCCAACGGGAGATGCGGTCCCCCGCCGACCCGCGCGACGTCGTGGGCGCTCGGTGAGCGCCGGATCCCCGCCCAGAGGACCGCCATCTCGTTCTCCGTGGCCTTCCGCCAAGGGCCGACGAGTTCCAACGGGAGCTCAAGCTTCGCGGGCTCCGGTGTTCCCCCCATCTTCCAGAACCCCACCCCGACACGTGCGAGTTCCCTCAGGGCGTCCAGGGCCCTTCCCGGAGGTGCGGTGAACACGCCTACCCCGGGCTCCTCCCCTTCAGCGGAGACACGGACGATCTCGCCGACCATGTCGAGGACGAAGCCGACCGGGGCCTCACAGGCCAGGACGAGATGGCTCAGGAGGACCCGGGGGTCGAAGAGGAGACGCACCAGGTCCTGGTGGCAAGCGTTCGCCGGGTCCCAACCCTCCCAAGGGGGCTCGGGAAGGTCCGGCCAGCGTTGCTGAAGGTGGGTGAGGACCTCCGACCAATGCTCCACAGCTTCGCGCCAGGCGGAAGGGGAGGAGGCCGGGACCCACGATGTGCGCGCCCACCTCTCCGCGAGCTCCCTGGCCCAGGCGCGACCCCCACGGTCGGAGGGAGGAGGCGGTCCTTCCGAGATCTTCTCCGCATGGTAGGCATTGGGCAATGGGGCGGGGGGTGGACCCTGCGGCACGTCCGGGGTCACCACGGTCTCGCCCACAGTCTCAGGCTCGACCAGATGTGCTGGCGACGTGGCGACGGCCACGACCTCATCTCCGCCCTCCTTTCCGGGGATGCCACCGGCCGGTAGCGGCCCCAGGGCGATGGGGGGCGGCTGCGTCCCCTCCCTACCAGGGGACGGCCATCCGGAGGGCCCGTCCGACGGGGCGGGAACCGGGACACGGGGGGTGGCGGGCCGCGGTGCGGAAGTGGGGGTCGTGGGGGCGTCTCCTGGCCAGTAACCCTCCCATCTGCATTCGTCCTCGGAGCCGCGCAGGAGAAGGCCCCCTTCGTCCGTGATGCAGAGCTCCAAGTCCTCCCAGGATTCCTGCATGAGCTCCATCGCCCGTCGCGGCGCGAACGTCACGCGGTAACGCCCCTGGGCTTCCAGGCCCGCTTCTACCTCCGCTCCCACCCCCAGCGATCGAGAGGTCAGGGCCTCGCTCCCCAGGAGGAGGCAGATGTTGCCGATCGCGGGGGAGAGTGTGAGGACCAATCTTGCTGCCCCCTCTTC
>JAKATE010000145.1 GCA_021828085.1 Thermoplasmata archaeon
AGGTGACGAGGAGCGCGAAGGGGCGGAGCACCGCTCCGAGCTCCTCGAGGTCCTCCCCGTGCACCAGCGACCGGGTCTTCCCCCCTCCATGGACCGTGACGCAGGTCACGATGCCTTGCTGGGGGGAGAGGCCGGTCGTCTCGATGTCCAGGAAGGCCGTGCGCTGGGGGAAGGAGGAGTACAGCCGCCAGTGCTCGGAGGGGGGAAGCGTGCGGGCGAAGTAGCCCGCGTTCCCCTCCTCGAGCGCCTGGGCGCTGCGGCGCAGCTCCTGCTGGACCCGGGCCAGGCGGTCGGAGGAGATCCCGGGAAGCCGGAGCTCCAGCTCGGAGAGGGTCCCCCAGTCCTTGACCCCCATGTTCCAGAGGACGACCTCCGTGGCCGCGCCCACCCCCGGCAGGTGCTGGAAGGTGGCCCGGAGCATCGAGGAGAAAGGGGGTGACACCACGTCCAGGTCAGCGTCCGGAGGGAGTAAAGTTTGGTGCCGGGGGGAGGCCCCAAGCCCTCGCCGGAGGGCCCTCGCCGCTCCAGGGGGGGCTCCGGTGTGGGACTAACCGATAAGAACCACCTCCTGGGATGGGGGGGTACCATGAGCGCAAGCGCCAATCGCAAGGTTACCGAGGCCCGGACCACGTTCGCCCGCGGGGCGCTCCTCTCCGTCGGCGTCCTCGCCCTCCTGCTCACCTCCCTCGCCCCCATGGCCGGCGCCTCGGTCGCGCACCCGCAGGTCTCGCCGGGTGGCGTCTGGGAGCAGTTCCACGGGGATCCGACGCTGGACGGGGTCTCCGGGAGTGGTTCCACCCCCACCAACGCGTCCCTCTTCGCCCCGGTGGACCTGACGCGCTACGCGAGCTTCGGCACGGTCACGAGCAATCCCTACCCCTACCAGGCTTCCCCCGTGACGGACGGATCGGTGGTCGTGGTGGCCATCGGCAACTACGTCCTGGAGTTCTCGGCGACCTCCGGCACCCAGGTGTCCGGCTGGCCCACCGCCGCGCTCCCGGGCGGCCCGAACGGCGGCCCCCTGGTCGGGACACCGCTCATGACCCCCACCGCGATCTACGTGGACCAGGCGGCCGGGAACGGCGCCGGCGCGAGCATGGTCTTCGCGATCAACCCGACGAACGGTTCCATCCTCTGGCAGTCCGCACCTCAGACGTGCGGGTTCAGCTGCCGTTCCTCCTCCAGCGTGGCGATCGGGGCGGGTTCGCTCGCGGTCGCGACCCTGGGAGGGGAGCTGGCCTGGCATCCTCCCTCCGCCGGCAACCTCTGGACCTACCAGGCCGCGAACGGGGGCGCGTTCTACGACGCCACGCCCGCCTACACGTTCGTCGCCGGGCTCGACGTGTCGGCGTTCGTCCTTCCGAGCCTCTTCGGAGGGCTGGAGGCGTTCCAGGCCCCGCCCCTCGGCGGCAACGTCGCGGGCTTCCCCGCCTCCCCCCCCGGCGGCTTCGGGGAGACCCTGTCCTCCTCCGCGGCCGTGGTGAACCTCACCTCGGGAGGGACCGTCAACACGTGGGCCTTCTTCGGAGGGGACGCGGGCAACGGGGCCTCGAGCCACCTCTGGGCGGTCGACCTCTCCCAGCCGAGCGTGATCGCGTCGGTCACCATCCCCCCTCTGGGGAATCCCTCGGACGGGGTCATGGGCACTCCGGCCGTCGTGGTCTCCCCGACCAACCCGAACCACGCCTCGGTCTACTTCGCCACCCTGGATGGCCAGGTGATGAACGCCACGTTCAGCTGGAACGGAGGGACCCAGACCGGTTTCACCCGGGGCTGGTCGTTCCAGGCACCGGTGTCCACGTCGTTCTACGCCTCCCCCGTGGTCGCGGGCGGTGACGTGCTGGTCCCGGGCAACGACGCCCAGGGGACGCTCTACGCGGTCACCACCTCCGGAGGAGTTCTCGACTGGACCGCGCGCACCGGTTCCCCGGTCTACGCGAGCCCGGCCGTCTCCGGGGGCGCGGTCTACATCGTGACCTCGGCGGGGAAGCTCTACGGGTTCGGATACTCCCCCGGTCCCGGCAGCAATTCGACCAACGGCGGGAACGCCTCGGGCAGCGACCTCGTCTACGCGCTCCTCGCCGCGCTGGTGGTCATCGTGATCGTCGCCCTGGTCGTGGTCTACGTCGTCTCGCGGCGACACCACCCCCACGCTCCGGCCCACTCCGGGCACGGGGCCCACCCGGCTCCGGTGAGCACGTGGAGCCCTCCGCCACCCCCCTCGTCCTCCGGGGCTCCGCCGCCTCCCCCGCCCAGCTCCTCCTACCCACCGCCTCCCGGCCACGGCGGCTCGGGCGTGCCCCCTCCGCCCACCACCGCCGAGGTGGCGTACGACGAGCCCAGCGGCGGCTGAACGGACGGGTCGAGACCTCGCCGACCTAGCCACGCACGAACGCGCTGCGCGGGAACTCGCACGGGGCGACACCTCCCCTCGGGGGCGTCGCCTTCGCGGGAGGGCCCCCGCGCCGTCCGGCGAGCCAGATGGGGTGGGAGCGCCGGCGACAGAATGATATACTCACCATTTAGTGTGCAAATCTGAACCCCGATGGGAACGATGGATTCCTTCCTCGAGCTCCTCGCCCTGGCCACGGCGATGGGGCTCGCGATCTTCCTCTCGATGCCCCTGGTCCTGCGCAAGAGCCGGTCCGACCGCCTGCTGAACCTCCTGTCGGGAGCGGCGGTGGGCATCCTGGTCTTCGTCCTGGCGGACGTGTGGGGGAACGTCGCGGCGCTGCTCTACCTCCCGAACTCCTTCCTCACCAACGTCTCCCTCGATGCCCTGTTCTTGGTCGCGGCGCTCGGAGCCTACCTCCTCCTGTACTTCCTGGAGCACAGGAGCGGGACCGCCCGGGAGATCTCCCCGACGACCACCGCCCTCGTCGTCGCGCTCGCGATCGGCTTCCAGAACCTGACCGAGGGGATGGTCTTCGGCTCCGCCTGGGCGGCCGGCACCCTCGGGCTGCTCGCCGTGATCTTCGCCGGGTTCTTCCTGCAGAACGTCACCGAGGGGTTCCCCATCGCGGTCCCGCTGCTGCGGGCCAAGGAGCGGCGGGTGGTCCAGTTCTCCTCCTACTTCCTCCTCGGGGGCATCCCCGCGACCCTCGGGGCCGGTGTGGGGTTCTTCTGGACCTCGACCCCGCTCATCGTGGGGGCCGACGCGCTCGCCATCGGCACCTGCCTCTACGCGATCCTCCCGATGCTGAAGGCCTCCTTCCGTCCGGCGGAGTCCCCGGAGGCGACCCGGCTCAAGCAGAGCCTCACCTACCTGGGGATCGGCCTGGGGTTCGCCGTGGGCTTCCTCGTGAACGCGTTCTAAGGAGCGGCACGGGGCAATCCTCAATTGCGGAGGGGCTTCGAGGACCCCTCCCATGAACCCCGAGGCGATCCCCGGCGTTGCGGACGAGCTCACCGTCCTTGGCGAGACCTCCCGGATCTACCGCCCCGAGCGGCTTCCCGGCCTGGACCGGAAGGAACTCGCCCGACGTCCGCTCGTCGTCCGGGTCCTGCTGGAGAACCTGGTCCGCAACTTCGACCCGAAGGTGCTCGATGCGAAGGACCTCACCTCCCTCGGGCAGGGCAAGCTCGGCGATTCCGCCGAGCTCCCGTTCTACCCGGGAAGGGTGCTCCTCCAGGACTTCACCGGGGTGCCGGTCATGGTCGACCTCACCGCGATGCGCTCGGCCGCCGGAGCGGCCCATGCGAAGGTGAACCCCCGGGTCCCGGTGGACCTCGTCATCGACCACTCGGTCCAGGTGGACTCGTTCGCCCAGCCACGGTCCCCCTTCATCAACCTCGACCGGGAGTACGACCGGAACACGGAGCGCTACGGCTTCCTCCGATGGAGCCAGGGCGCCTTCCAGGGCCTGCGGGTCGTGCCGCCCGGGAACGGGATCTGCCACCAGGTCAACCTGGAGTACCTGGCGTCCGTCGTGGACCGTCGGGTCCCCCGGAGCGGGGGGACCCCCGCGGCCTTCCCCGACACGCTCGTCGGGACCGACTCGCACACCACCATGGTGAACGGGCTGGGCGTCCTGGGCTGGGGGGTCGGCGGCATCGAGGCCGAGGCCGTCATGCTCGGGGAACCTTACTTCATGTCGCGGCCCACGGTCGTGGGCGTCCGGCTCAAGGGCACCCTTCCGGAAGGGGCCACGGCGACGGACATCGTGCTGACGGTCACCAGGGCCCTTCGGAGCCACGGGGTCGTCGAGAAGTTCGTCGAGTTCTGGGGGGAGGGCGTTCGCGCGCTCGCCGTCCCGGACCGGGCCACCATCTCCAACATGTGCCCCGAGTACGGGGCGACCTCCGCCCTCTTCCCGATCGACGAGGCGACCCTCGCCTACCTCCGCGGCACCGCCCGGAACCCGGCGCACGTGGCCCGGGTGGAGGCCTACGCGAAGGCGGTGGGGCTCTGGGTCGACGCTTCGACCCCCGAACCCGTCTTCGACGAGACGCTGGAGATCGACCTCTCGAAGATCGTGCCCACCGTCTCCGGGCCGCGGAACCCGGACGAGGCGGTCTCCCTCCCCCAGGTCCCTCAGGCGTTCCACGGAGCCGTCCAGAGCTTCCGCAAGGGCCGCGCGTCGCCGCCGCCCCCCCAGCACCGGCCGCACCCCACCCCCGGGAGCCCGAAGCACGATCCCGCCGAAGTGGCCGACGGGGCGATCGCCATCGCGGCGATCACCAGCTGCACGAACACGTCCAACCCGAACGTCATGGTCGGCGCGGGACTCATCGCGAAGCGGGCCCACGAGCTCGGCCTCCACCCTCCCTGGTGGGTGAAGACCTCCCTCGCCCCGGGCTCGAAGGTCGTCACGGACTACCTGGAGCGGGCGGAGCTCCTCCCGC
>JAKATE010000146.1 GCA_021828085.1 Thermoplasmata archaeon
GGGTATCACGGCGAGCTGGGAGGCCACCCCGCCCGGCGTGACCGTGGTCACGGTGACCGAGCTCGAGTTGAGCCCGGCAGCCGCAGCGTAGACGGTGTCCGCCCCGGGCGAGGACGTCGTGGTGAAGTTCGCGACCGCGAAGGAACGCCCGGGCTCGATGGTCACCTGGGGCGAGACCGCCCCCACCGAGGGCTGGCGCGAGACGAGCGAGACCACGGTGGCGTTGACCGCGATCGAGGGAGCCCCTCCGGGCCCTTCGAGCGAGACCACCAGCGCCGGATAGCTCCCGCCGCCGACCGGGAGCGACGGAGGGACGGCCGAGATCGAGAGCGACGAGGCGAGGGAGGGCGCCTGCGAGGACGAGGCCGAGGTCGCCCCGGCCAGGGGTGAGGGTATGTACGAGAGCCCGATCAGGAGCAGGGCGAGGAGCAAGATAGGGCCCGCCCTCCCGGAAGGATTCACGCCGCCCTCCGCCTCGCTTTGCGTATTTAGGGCGATGTCTCCCTCACCTTCGGGGAGCGGCGCCTGGACCAGCGGAGCCCCAGGAACGCCCCCGTGGTCGCCCCGACCGCGAGGACGACCACCGTGAAGAGGGAGGCGACGCTGAACGGGACCCTCGCCTCGAGGGCGGAGCCCCCGCCGGACGTGGCCGCCACGTGCGCCCCGAGCCCGAGGCTGGAGACGGTCGCGGTGTACGTCCCGAGCGGGACCAGCCCCGCGTCGAAGGCGCCCATCGAGTCTGTCGTGCCGTTGACCACGGTCCCGTTCGCGAGGGTCATCGAGACCTGTGCCCCCGAGACAGGGAGCCCGAAGAGGTCGACCGCCCGGAGGGACGCGTCGTAGACCATGGTCGCGATCGTGAGGTTCCTCGGCGCGGCCCCGACAGTGTAGGCGGGGGCAGGGGTGGGCCCCACGTTGGCCCCCTCCCAGACGACCCCGAGCACCCTGAACGCGGTGCCGTTGGGGAGCCACTCGGAGGTCCCCTGGAGGACGACCGTGGCGTTGCCCACGCCGAGCTCGACCTCGCTGGGCGTTATCGGCGTACCGGGCCCGCTCACGAACTGGAAGGCCACCAGGTACTGGGGGGAGCCGGAGAACGCGAGCGAGAGCGGCCGGGTGACGTTCAGGGCGGGGGCGGTGAAGGTGGCTGACGCGGAGGGAGCTACGGCCACCGGCGGGCCCCCGTCCAGGGAGTAGGCGTATAGGGCATCCCTCACTCCGGGCTCGGAGGAGTTCCAGGCCCTGGACACCGTGACGGCCACGGTCGAGCCCGAGTCGAAGTACGAGTCGTTCGTCTGGGAGGGCGGCGAGCTCGTGTATGAGGGCGGTCCGGTCACGGTGACCAGGTACTGGAGCACCGACGCGATGGCGACCGTGTGCGGCTGCCCCATCGTGAGCGAGACGGTGAAGTTCCCGGAGGAGGAGCGGGTGACGCTCGTCCTGGCCCCTCCGTCGACCGAGTAGGAGACCGCGCTCTCCCTCGTCCCCGCGGAGGTCTGGTTCCAGGCGGAAGCGAAGACGGCCTTCACGGCGGTGCCCGCGTCGTACCAGCCAGGAGAGTCCCCTGGGAGGGTGGAGTTGGTGAGCGAGAGAGGGGAGACCGGGGTCGAGACGAGGTGGAACTGCGCGACCGTCTGGGTCGTCACCGACTGGGGGGCGGATATCGCGGCGAGCGAGAGGACGTCGACCGGGGACGACGATAGAACGGGGACTGCCGCCCCCTGGTCGACCGAGTAGGAGACGAGCCGGCTCCCGGTGGCCGAGGTCCTCCCCCAGACCCCGTCGAGGGAGACCTCCACGGCGGTCCCCGCGTCGTACCAGTACTTGTCCTGCGGGACGGGCGTGGGGGTGATCGAGTAGAGCGAGGAGGCCGCCCCCGAGTCGAGCACCACCTGGTACTGGGCGACCACCTCGGTCGTCACCGAGACGGGGGCGGAGACTCTCGTGAGGTTGAGCACGGCGACCACGCCGGTGGACGCTGCGGCGACCTCCGGCCCCCCGTCGACGGAGTAGCCCGCGAGCCTCTCGCCCGTCCCCGCCGAGCGGTGCCACACCCCGTTCAGCAATAGGTCGAGGGGCGCCCCCGAGTCGTACCAGCCGGTGTCGAGCGGGATGGACGGGTTAGAGACGGTGGCGAGGGCGGACTGCGCGCCTGCGTCGATGGTGAGTTGGTACTGGACGACGGAGGTCGCGTTGATGAACTGCGGGGCGTCGAGAGCCTGGGTCGTTATGGTGACGCTCCCCGCCGTCGCCAACCTGTTGAGGGGCCCCGAGTCGAGCGTCCACGAGGACGTGCGCATCCCAGTCCCCGCCGACCGGGAGTACGCCCCTTGGAGAGTGACCGTCACCGCCGGGGAGCCGGCGTCGTACCAGAAGGTGTCCCCGGGGAACGTGGAGGGGGGCGATATCGAGGAGAAGGCCGCGAGGGCAGGCCCGTTGAGAGCCACCTCGAACTGCCGGACGCTCGTGGTGGTTATCGAGGCGGGCGAGTCGAGGGCGCTCGTGTTGAAGGCCAGGACGGGCCCCACGGTGTCGACGCTGACGGTCGGCTCGCCCGTGGACGAGATGGAGACTATCCTCTCCCCGACCCCGGAGTGGCGCCCCCACGCCCCCGTGAGCACGACCTGGACGGGCGTCCCCGCGTCGTACCAGGGGGAGTCGCCGGGAACGGTGGGTGGAGTGATCGAGCTGAGCCCGCCCGATGCTCCGGCGTCGAGGGCGACCTGGAACTGGACGACCGACTGGAACGAAATCGTGTGCGGCCCCTCGACAGGCATGGTCAGGGTGAGGAGGAGGGCGGGCTGCGAGATCGCGACGCTAGGGCCCGAGTCCAGGCTGTACGATACGGCCCTGTAGCCCATCCCCTGTGAGCGCCCGAACACCTCCGGGATGGCCACGGTGGCGCCGCTCCCCGCGTCGACCCACTCGGAGGGCGGCCCCTGCCCCACCACCGTGATGAGGTACTGCTGGCTGTAGCTCACGACGACGGTCCCCTGGGGCGCCGACATGGTCCCGTTGGGGGAGGCAGCGAACCACCTCTCGGTCGAGGAGGACTCCGGGAGCGTCGAGCCTGCCGTGTAGGTCGAGTTGGAGTCCGCCCAGAACGTCTCCGCCGAGGTCGCAAGCGAGAGGTGCTGGAGGTTCCCCCCTGCGGTGTAGACGAGGTCCGGCGCGCCGGAGGGCGTGAGCGGCGCCTGGCCCACCACCGCGTAGGCGAACGACTCCAGGTACTGGTGGAAGTAGGCGAAGTCGAGCACGCCCTGGGAGAGGACCGTCCCGGTGGTCGGGGCGTAGAGCTGCCACCTCTCGGTGCCGGGCGACTGGGTGCAGCAGACCGCCTCGGGGACGGTGTAGGTCGTGCCAGCGTCCACCCAGAGCGAGGCTGTGGAGTTCACCGCCTCCTTCGCGCCGAAGTACGAGTAGGAGAAGCTCGGCGCAGTGAGCCCCGCGATGCTCCCGCCCACGTATGAGAAGGAGACGTTGACCATGAACTGGTGGTAGTACGCGGGGGTGACGGAGATCGGGCCGTAGACGGTGCCGTTGTAGGTCATCGCGAGGACTGTCCCGGAGGAGGTCTGCACGCTCACCGTGCCGACCCACCTCTCCGAGCTGGAGCCCGCCAGGCTCGGTGAGAAGCTGTAGTTCGCCCCCGCGTCGAGCCAGGTCTGCTGGGTGGCAGTCGACAGGGGTACGGAGACGGGCTGCCCGAGCACCGCGCTCGAGAGGGTGGGCGGGGCAGGGCTGCCCCCTCCGACGACAGAGTAGCTCGACGAGACCAGGAACTCGTGGTTGTATGTCTCGGTCACCGTGCCCGCGGAGGAGGCCGTCCCCGTCCCGGTCCCCACGAGGACCCACCTCTCGGTGGAGGAGGAGCCCGGGAGCTGGGTGGGGTAGGAGTAGCTCGTCCCGGCGTCCACCCAGACCTTGTCGGGAGCGACCGAGTCTACCTGGGAGCCCGAGGAGTAGTAGGCGACGCTCGGGCCCGTGAACCCGGTCGACCCGCGGGTGACGTTGTAGTTGAAGGTGAGCAGGTACTGGTGGTAGTACGAGAAGGAGACCGTGAGGGGCGAGGCTATCGTGCCCGAGATGTCGCTGCTCGCGGTCACCCACCGCTGGGTGGGCGTGGAGCCGTTGAGTATCGCCTGGACGCTCCACTGGCTCCCGGAGTCGGCCATGTACACCGTGGGGGTCCCCGTGAGCGGCACCACGACCTGCGAGCCCCCGCTCAAGTAGGTGAGCAGGTCGGCGACCCCCGGCGCCGTCCCGCCCACGACTGAGTAGCTCGCGGTCAGGGCGACCTGCGACTGGGCCTGGGCTTGGGGGGAGGAGGGGAGGGCGACCAGCGCCAGGACGACCGCGGCGGCGGCGAGCGCCAGGGGGGTGGCCGCCTGCCGGCCCCTCAAGGCAGACCCTCCGCTACTAGTGGGGGCATCTTGGACGACCTCTGGCCTCGCAGGGGGCCTCAAATATTTAGAAAGTGTATACTAGATTCATCATACTTTTATGGGCCTGGAGCCTGTTCCGCCCGTCGCCTCGGGGGCCGGCCCTTGTCAGCCCTGCTTGGTGACGCGAAGCCCCGATGTGTCGTAGGTGTGGTGGGCGGAGTAGAGGTTCCTTATCAGGTTCAACACCTTCTCGTCGTGGGCCTTTGAGAGGACGATAGAGAGCGAGACGACGTCGCCCTGGCTCACGATCTCGTTCATCTGCCGCAGGAACTTGTACGTGTCCTGGAAGCCCGGGGCGAGGACCATGGATGAGATGTTGTCGAAGATGATCTCCTTTGTCTGTTCCGGGGCGTTCGAGACCGCCT
>JAKATE010000147.1 GCA_021828085.1 Thermoplasmata archaeon
GGCCCGTCGAGGGCGGCCGGCGGAGAACGCGAAGGCGGGGACCCCACCGTGGTTCGACGCGGAGGAGCGGGAGGCGGTGTCGGCCGTCTTCCGGTCGTCGCGGCGAGCGTCGGCTTGAAATCCTCCTCCGCTTCCGCTCGTTCGATGGCCGGAAAGGTCGGCGCCACCCCGTCACTTGCGGAGCTCCGAAAGGCGTACCAAGCTTGCGCGCAAGCGGGCGGAGGTCACTGCAAGGACCTGGCCCACGCCGAGGCCCTTCTCGCAGCGCTCGAGAAGGAGGTCGTCCGCCTGAGCTCCCGGATCGACCGCACGGGGACCGTCTACCGCGTCCCGAAGTCCAGTCTTCCCGCGAAGTAGTGGTCCGACCGCCACTTGCCCTCGTTCCCGTCCGCCTGGACGAGCCAGTCGCCTTTCTTTTGTTCGACTTTGCCGCAGGATTTATGCGCTAGAATTTGACTGGCCAGGTGACCTTGACTGCGACCCTTTCTGGCGCGGAAGCGGGCGGGCGAGCACCGGCACAGGGTCAGGGCATCCCCGCTCCCCCGATCTCCCAAGGTCCTGTGGGCCCTTCGCCCCCTCCGCCTCCTGGCTCCTCCTTACCCCCCGCGACCGGGGCGCCCGTCCCCGCGGGTCTCGGCGCGAACGACCTGTTCGGAGCGGATGAAAAAGAGGCCAACGAGGATTCCGGGATACGGTTCCTCAAGATCGGCTGTATCGCTGCCATCCTGGGGGCCCTCGCGCTCTACGGGGCGCTGCTCGCTGTCGCAGCCACCCCTACTCCTACGACGGGGGGCAGTAGCCTGGCCGCCTTCCTCTCGCTGGTCCAGGACCTCGAGATCATCGTGCTCGTGGGGGCCCTGATCTCGGCCATCTCCTCGGCCTTCCTGTTCCTGGGTTTCCGAAAGCTCTCGAACATCGAGAGCGAGTTCGAAACCCCTCCACCTTGCTGCTGTTCGGAGCGGTCGGGAGCCTGGTGAGCGGCGCCGGTGGTGCGATCGAGCTGAGCGGGTTGGCCTCGTTCGCCAACTGCGCCAGCAACGCTCCGGACCCCGCCACGCTCGCCAACTGCTTCTCTCAGAGCTCCGTCGGGTTCGGGGTCATCATCGTCGCCGTCGGAACGCTCTTCCTGCTGCTCTCGGCGGTCGGATTGCTCCTCGGAGGGCTCCGCATCCGGGACCACTACGGGTCCTCGGCTGCCCTCATCGCCGGCATCTTGGTCTTTGTCGGGTTCATCATCTCGCTGTTCGGCTCGTTCGGCGGGATCCTCTCGCTCGTCGGTTACGTGGTCCTTCTCGTGGCGGTGTCCTCCCTGGGTCCCATGGGGGTCGAGGACGCCCCTCTGACGTGGTTCGTGCCCACGCCCGCCGGCGGGGTCGCCGCGTCCACCCCCTCCGCTCCCGTGGCCACCACCGCACCGTCGTGGACTCCTGCAGTGGCCCCTCCCCCGCCGGCCCCGCTCCGCGCGGAGACCACCGGGGCCGTCCCGCAGCCCCGTCCGGTCGCGGCGCCCGCTGGGACGCCTGCGGGCTCAGGGGACCGACGCAAGCTGATGCTCCTTCGCAAGCGGGTCGCCGAGCTTCCCCGAGCGCCCGAGACGGAGAGATCCAGTCTCCGCGACGCCATCCTTCTCGACGCGGAGGAAATGAAACGCGGCTACTCCGCCGTGTGGGGAACCGGAGTGGACGCCATCACCGCCCCGGTGCGTTCGCGAGAGACGGCGGGTGCCGTCCCCGGCGGGCAACCTTCTCTCTGAGCTCGTGCGCGGATCACCTGCGCTGATGCTCCGGAGCCAGTGCGCGCGATCGTGGGGTTCCCGCGAGCCGCGGCCGGGACCCGAGACGGGGCTCTCTCCGGAGGTGCCTGACCGAGCGGACCCGGGAGGACACCCTACGCCGGGGTCGGCCCCCTCGTGAACGGGTGACCGGATCAGGGCGCGGACCCAGCTCGGGCGGGGGCCCGGGTCGGGCCTACGACGGGCGCGTGGACGGCTTGCGCCGCCTCGGCTCTGGGGGCTGGGGCGGGGACATTCGGATGGCGTACCCCCCCGCTCCGGACGAAGCGCCCGCCGCGCGGCCCAGCAGCTCCCGGTCGCGGGAGGCGGCCTGGGCGGTGGTCTGGGACGCGGAGCACATCGACGAGCGTGAGCCTGCCCCGAGAGCGCCCGTTCGGAGAGGGCGCGAGGAAAGCTCGTCCAGCTCGACCATGGTCTTGGCCATCCGCAGGACCGACCGCTCGACACGGGGTGGAGACTCGACGCGCGCGGGGCTCCATGAGGCCCCTTCCGAGGCCTCCGGCATCGGGACGGGGATGACCACGTGGAAGCCGGGGATCATGGGGGTCGGTGAGGGGGGGGTCGGTCCGGCCGGGGGGGCCGGCGCCGCGTCAGGAGAGCTCGAGAACCCTCCGGATCGGGCGAGGTAGCTCGGGCCGGTCGGAGGGGCAGCGCCCTCACGCTCGGTCCGTACCCCGAGGTGGAAGGACATGTGCCGGTAGTAGCTCGAGACCGCCGGCATCTCCTTCAGGTCCCCTGGGAGGTGGTCGGAGACACGTCCCCACCACACGGTGAGAAGGAACCGGTATCCGCGCCCTTGAAGGTAGGCGCCCTGCACTTCCTCTTCCTCGAGGGGGAAGCGGCCGACGTCGCGGAAGTAGGCGAGCTCTTGCCGGCATATGCGGCAGGTGATCGGGTGGAGGCGGTGGCGCATCTCCTCCCGCAGAGCCTTCTGCTCGGGTTCCGAGCGGCGGCCCTTGAAGAGTTCGTTCAGCGGTCCGGACGGCAGTGGGCAGGAGGAAGGGTTAGGCCCTACCTCCATGCTAAGGTACCTCCCAGCACGGCACGTCATATCGTAGCAGTGACTCGCATATAGGTGTAATGCCCCGGAGCCCCAGGGTCATCGATTTTCGGAGTGGAGCGGGGCGAGGGGGCTCCGGAACACGTAATTTGGCTACGAATTCGATATGTCCCCCCATATCGGGCGGATCGGGTAGGCCGCGGGCCCCTCCGACTGCCTTAGGAACGAGCGAAATCCCGCCTACGGCGAGTCCCAGGAAGGGCGGTTCAGCCCTGCGGAGGGAAGGGGGCGTTCCCGGAGTGGAGCGACTCCAACGCCACCGAGAACGCCTTCGCCAGGAGCACCCTGCGCGCCGTGAGGAACTCGGCGGCCCGTGGGGCCATCCAGAGGAACTTCGATTCCGGGACCCACTGGTCCTTGATCTGGGCGGGGGTCGCCCGAGCGAGAAGCTCCTCGGGCTTGGCCTGAGCGTACTTCGAGGGCGGGCGGTGGGGCAGGAGGAGGAGGTTCGCCATCTCTTCCGCGAGCTCGGGGTCGGCCCCGGACTCCTGAAGCTGCTTTCGACTGAAGATCGGCTGGAGGACCAGATCGCGCTCGCCTCGGGCGGGAGATGGAGGGCGCCCACCCACCGATGCGGGGAACCAGTCCTGGACCCCCTTCAGGCGCATCAGGCTCGCCATGAGCAGGTAGACCCCTGAACCGACCCCCCGACCCTCGAGCTCGGCGGCGGGCACCACGGCGGGGGCCGGTGTCGAGCTCGCGAGGCTGTCCAAGAGGCTCTTGAGCGGGGTCTCGGTGTAGATCGCCCGCAGGTCCTCTCCGAGACGGGGCTCCACGTTCGTCCCGTAGCGCCCGAAGGCCCCGGCCACGAGGAACCAGTACAGGAGCTGCTGGGTCTGGGGAGCGTCCAGCCGCAGGTTCTTCGCGAAAAGGGCGGTCATCGGGATCAGCACGTTTGCCGAGGGCAGGTCATCGCCCGTGGGAAGCCGGGCCACTTCCTGGATGAACGCGATCGTGCTCCGCAACCCGTTGTGGGTCTTGTCCCAGTTCTTCGACAGGGTGATGTCGTTGAGCTTCCAGAGCGACTCCAGGTTCGAGAAGCTCGCCTGCCCCGTCGCGACGGAGACGAAGCTCCGCATCAGGAACGGGGCCGAGAAGTCGAAACCGGCCTCGACGAACTCCTCCAGAGCGTCACCAAGACGCACCACGAGGGCCCCCGGCCATCTCCAGGCGAGCTGGGCGAGGGCGAGCTCCGCCCGGCGAAGAGGGGTTCCCGAGTTGATCCGGACGAAGAGCTCGGCCACCTGCTCGGGGTCCGCCAGGCGGACCACGTCCACGGGCAGGACACGCTCTCGGACCAGGGCCATCCGCTGGAGGTTCGCCTGGAAACGCTCGAACACCGCGTCGTCCGGCGCGAGCTTCAGCTCCTTCTGCAGCCGGGCCAGCGCCTTGGAGAGCCCGCGCTCGGAGCCCAGGATGTCCCCGACCGAGACCCAGAGCGGGTCCTTGCCGGAGGCCGCGGTCTCCGTCATGAACATCTCGTCGCCGGCGTGGAAGCGGACCTTCGCCCCCTCGTCCCCGCGAAGGATGCGGTAGAGGGTGGTCAGGCGCTGCTGACCGTCCAGGACGAACTGCGGGGGTGCTGCCCTCGAGGGGGCACGGCCTCCGCCGATCTTCTCCGCCCTCTCGGCGGAGGCGAAGATGGAGGCCCCGGCCTGCTGGCTCGGGCTCGTCCCGAGCGCTCGCCCTTGGGGTGCGGAGTCTCCGTCCGTGACCGACTGTGGAGGGATCCACAGCAGCACCTGTCCTATCGGGTAGCCACGGTAGAGCGAGTCCAAGAACTTCAGGACCTGAGGGCGGCGCCAAACGTACCCGCGTTGGAAATCAGGGAGAAGGACCTCCTGGTGGTCGATGAGCTCGACCAGGTCCCCCACCCGCAAGCCAGGGTGGACCATTTCGGCAGCGTAGCAGCCGCAGAGCAGAAAAGACTACCGAAGGAGGAGATC
>JAKATE010000148.1 GCA_021828085.1 Thermoplasmata archaeon
CCTCCGGTTCCATCCGTGACATCGACAGGGCCGGGATCATGTGGAAGATCACCCACGGAGTTCTCCGGTCGCGCCCCTAGGGTCCTCCACCGGTGGGGGGTGCGGCGAGCTGGAGACTCCGTCCGCCGAAAGCAACTGGAAGAGACGGCGCACGCTCTCGATCCGGACGGGTTTGATGAACACGCAGTACGCCCCGAATTTGATCACCTCTCGGATGGCGGGGGAGTCCGGTGGATGCCCCGTGCACACCACCAGCTTCAGGGTGGGGTCCGCGTAGAGCATCTGCTTGGCCAGTCCCTCCCCAGCCTCGATCACGCGCGGAACCTGCGCGTCCGCGGAGCCGGGCGCGGCCACCGCTCCTCGGAGATCGCTCGGTTCGTCCAGGGAGAGGTCCATGAATACGAGCTCAGGACGGATGCGCCGGAAGGCCACCCATGCCTCGGCCGGGTTCGAGGCCTCGAAGATGGTGTGGGGGTCCACGCCGACCCTCTGAAGGGCGGACCTCAGCACCAGGCGGACCGCGGGGGCATCGTCCACGACAAGGACCTTGAGCACCACTGGAAGAATCCCGCTGCGGACCGGCGCGACAGCCGGCCCGTAGCTTGGTCGAAAAACCCTGGCCCAGGATTATGAGACGGTCCTATACATTTGTATACGTGTCCTGAGGGGCCTCTTTCCCCGAAGAGCTCCGCGTCCGGGCACAAGGAGGCGCGCTTCGGGTGCAGGCTCGCCCGTCCCCCGGCGTCGTCGACCTCGGCGAGGCGCTTCCCGACAAGGGGCCGGGGAACCCCCGGCCCCGGGGTCGCTGGAACGGGACGAGGGGGTCACGACGGACACAAGGGGCGGCGGCGGGGAGGTCATGTCTACCGCCGTCGGGCGATACATGCAGGGGCCAGTTCGCGCAGAGGTCCCAGGGATCTTCCCGTTCGTCCAGGGGGGTGTCGTTCCCTATCCAACGGGTGACCATCGGGAACCTTCTTCTATGGTAGGGCGGGTAGAGGTCCCGTTCGTGCACCGACGAGCCCCGAGCACATCGGGGTTTCTGTCGGAGCAGCATCAAAAGGGGGTGAGAACCACATATGTCGAACATTACGGAGAAAAAGCTCGGGTACGGCTTGGGCCTGCTCGGTGGGCTGCTGATTGGGCTAGCCGGGCTCTTCAGCCTCCTTCTGGGGGTTTTGGACCTGGCGCTCGGAAGGCCCTTCACCGCTGCCGGATACGGCTCGGAGGGCATCGTCCTCCTCGTCGTGGGAGGGCTATCGGCGGTCATCGCCCACCTTGGCTACCGCCACTGGAGCGCGCGCCCGCTTTCGAGCGGCGTCGTCCTGGTCGTGCTGGCCGTGCTCGGATGGTCCGTCCTTGGCCTCGGGGCGAACTTTGTCGCCTTGATCGGGGGACTTTTTGTCTTCCTTGGCGGGGTGCTGTACCTGCTGGAGCCGGTCCAAGCTCGAGCTTCGGCCCTGGTACCCGCCTGAGCCCGGCGGCCGATGGTCGCGGGCGGGGCGCTCCCGCCCGCCAACTCTTTCCATAGCGTTAGGCGATAGGCGAGGGAACGCAAGGAGCCCCTCACCGGCTCCATCCGACCACGGCCTCCATGGAAGGGAGTGCCCAGGGGCTCGGGGGAACGGAAGAAGGTCGACGTGATCGTCGCTCGACGGTGGGGCAGGCGATGCTTCGGCGCGGGGCTTAAGTCTCTGGGAGTTCACTACCCCTCGTGTCGGACCAGGACTTCCGGTCGTTGGCGAGCCAGGACCTTGTGGCGGCCGAAGAGGGCGTCGCGGGACCCGGCCCGTTCCGGAAGGACCTGTTCAAGGACAAGGTCGTCCTGATCACCGGCGGTGGCACCGGGCTGGGTCGTTCCCTGGCCTTGCGCCTCGCTCACCTGGGTGCCCGCATCGTCGCCGGCTCCCGAAACGAGGAGAACCTCCGGAAGGTCTGCGAGGAGGTCCGGGCCGCGGGGAGCGAGGCCTCCTACCGGGTCACCAACGTCCGGGATGCGACGCAAGCCTCCCAGCTCGTCGCCGAGGCCTGGGACCGCTTCGGGCGGCTCGACGGGGTCGTGAACGACGCGGCGGGGAACTTCCTCGCTCGAACGCAGGACATCTCCCCCAAGGGATTCCAAGCGGTCGTGGAGACCGTGCTCCACGGGACCTTCTACGTCACCCAGGCCGCCGGACAGCGGTGGCTCCAGGAGAAGCGGGCGGGCTCGGTCCTCAACGTGGTGACGACCTACGCTTGGACGGGCTCCGCCTTCCTCATCCCTTCGGCCGCCGCCAAGGCCGGCGTGCTGGCCCTGACCCGGTCGCTGGCGGTCGAGTGGGCGAGACACGGGATCCGACTGAACGCGATCGCCCCCGGACCCATCCCCACCGCGGGAGCCTGGGGACATCTCGTGCCGGGCTCGGGAATGGAGGAGATGGTCAAGGAGCACCTGCCCGCCGGACGGTTCGGGAAGCACGCCGACTTCTGCGACCTCGGGGCGTTCCTGCTGAGCGATGCGGCGAGCTACATCACCGGGGAGTGCGTCGTCGTGGATGGCGGGGAGTGGCTGGTAGGGAACTCCTTCCAGATGCTCCGCCAGCTCCCTCCGGAGTTCTGGGAAGAGATGGCTTCCGCGCGCAAGGGGCACAAGGGAGGCTAGGGCCAGGACCGCCGGGCCGGGGGGGGCGCTTTCGTCCTCGCACGTGAGCCGGCGGGATCCGTCCCGAGCGCATCCCCCCCTCCCTCCCCTCCTCTTGCGACAAGGGGGTTGAGGTGTGCCCCCTTCAGAGCTGCTCTCCGAGGGTCGACTGGTCCAGGTGGTCCATGTCGGTCGCCCGTATCCCGAGCTCGACGGCGTCTTCCCCGAGTTGCTCCGTCCCTTGCCCCCGGAGCATCGAGAGGACCATCCCTCTCGCCAGGACCTCCGCCCCGAGCTGCCGAAGCGTGCCCGAGGCGATCTCGTGCAGACGGTACTCGCGTTGAGGCAGCCACTCCGCAAGCAGCTGGGAGAGGAAGCGGTCACGTCGGGCGACGTAGGAGAGGTAGCCTCGGAGGAGGGTCGTACCTGCGTGGTCCATGCGTGGAAGGCGATCCGGAGGAGGGTACGTCCCGATCGGCTCTCCCGGCCCGCCCTCCTCCCGGAGCTTGAGGAGCTCCCAGCCCTCGTCAGCCTCGCTCCAGGCGACGATCTTCCACTCCTCGTCGAAGGAGAGGGGTAGGAGTTCCAGACCTTCCGCGGCGGCGGGTGGTGGGACCGCCGGGAAGTCCTCCTCGGTCGGCAGGGAAGGATGCTCCACCATCTCCTCGACGAGGCGATCGAGGTCCTGCTGGGGCTCCCTCCGCCGGAAGGTCCGCAGGGCGCGTTCCCAGGTGCGAGAAACCTGGCTCGCCCGCTCGGAGAGGTCCTCCCGCTCGAGCTCGCGTTCGACGGATCCGATCTCCTCCGCGAGGCCGACGGGCGGGGAGCTCGGCCCGGCGTGGGTGCTCCACGCGGTCAACTGCGTGAGGTCCAGCCCGGGGCAGGAAAGCACCAGCGAGACCTGCACCCGCCGCTCGAGCGAGGTGTGGAGGGGGAACGATCTGCAGGGGAAGGGTCTCGCGGAGTGAGCCCGGCACTTGGAGCGCTCCAGGAGGTGGCACGCCCCTCCCTCGTCCCGGGAGGCAATGCGCGAGAAGCCCCCGCCGCCCCCCTCCGAAGGCCCGGCGAGCGGGAGGTCGGGCAGGATGCGCAGGAGGGCACCCCTCTCCTCCGGGGTGACCGCGGGGGTGGTGAAACAACAGAGCCCGCAGCCGGGGCGGCATTGGAACCGGGCTCCCTTGAGAAGGGTGAGGTCGAAAGTGGGGGGTTCCATCGTCGACCGTGCCTCTGAGGAGGCCCTCACGCGATCGTGTAGATGTGGTTCAGTTTCTCGGGACGGAAGAGGAGCTCGTCCATGTCCCGGTCCCGAAGCAGCGTTCCTGCGAGGCGGTGCTCCCGGCCGCTGGACGCCTCGTAGAGGACCTCGATGGAGAGCGTGCCCTCCATCCCGTGCCCGTGCAGGGCCCCTCCGATCTGGATCGAGCGGTCCGGGGCCATGTAGGCGATCCGGTCCACGCCCTTCCCGTCGATGATGATGCGGACATCGATCGCGAGCCCGGGTCCGTAGTTGTGCACGTAGAGCTCACGGAGGCCGGTCACGGTGGCCTTCTCCTGGCTTCCCGTGACGACGCGGTGCTGCTTGACCCCCATGAGCCAGAGATGGGGGGTCATGGCCCCCTCGTCCGTCCGCTCGATCTGCCGGAGGTTCCTCCACGTCTCGAAGGCGGCCCCCGTGGTCGCGAGCGCGACGAGCGTGATCGAGAAGTTGCTCAGGAACGAGGGCGCGCCACCGCCCGCACGCGAGGCGAACGCGAAGGTGGCGTAGGCCATCGTCAGCAGGACCAGCAGGACGATGATGGCCAGCTCCCCGGGGCAGATCCCGACACGGGGATGGTTCGTGGCCAGCCAGTCCACGAAGGTTGCCCGGGTCTCTCCCAGGCCGGTCTCGGGCTTGACCGCGGCCGTTCCCGGTCCCGCAGGAGCGGGCGGGGGAGGGGCCCCTACGGGTGGAGGCGGTGGGGGGGGAGGGGCCAGAGCGGGTGCCACCACGGTCGCGGTGCTGGACTCGGAGCCACCGATAAAGTCTACGCGGCGACCCTCTCTGACGGAGACTGTACGTTCAAACGGCTGGTTGCCGGAGCGGCTCCCGACGGGCCATCCAGCCCCGGATGGCCTCCACAAGCCCCGGACCTCCGGCCTTGAGGATGGA
>JAKATE010000149.1 GCA_021828085.1 Thermoplasmata archaeon
GCCTCGCTTCGAGCTCGCCCCCAGGAGCCGACCCGGGCGCCGCACGAAGAGGGCGGCTCCCACGAGGAGAATGGCGACACCGGCCCCGAACGTGATCGAGGACGCATCGGCGGCGAGCGGGGAGGGGACCGGAGCGCTCGCGTTGCCCTCCGAGGGGAGGACCGACAGGACGATCGAGACGGACACGATCCCTCCGGAGGGGTCGCGGACCTCCATGGACAGCCCGTAGGTGCCGGGGTCCGACGGAGCGCACACGGCCTCCGGGAGCGCCTCGGGAAGGCACGGCCAGGGGAGCTGGGCGAGGAGGTACGTGGGCCGGCCCGCGGTCCCCGCGATCCCCACGACCAGCGTGGTGGGCTGACCCACCAGGACGGGGTTCGGCACGGCGGTGGCCACGGTGAGATCGAGCGTACCGGAGGGGGGCGCCTCAAGGGCCCAGGTGCCCACAGGCTCCGCTCCGAGAGCCCCCGCCCCGACGGTGAGCAGGAGCGCGGCGCGGTACGGGTCGTACGCGACGGAGGAACAGCACCGGGCCATGGGGGCGCCCCCGGCGCTCCCCGTGAGGTCCTGCCAGTAACCGTCGGTGAACGTCCAGGTGTCGTTGAAGTATTGCACGACGGAGGACGGGAGGCAGGGGGAGGCGCACACGTCACCCCCGAAGAGCACGACGCGGTCCAGCGAAGGGTCGAAGGCCATCACGGCCTTCTCCCGGGCGGGAGGAGCGACGCCGGGAGGGACCGGGGCCCACTGCGTCCCGGTCATGAGCCAGGTGTCGTTGAGGACGGAGCCGTTCTCTCCGAGCCCGCCGAACAAGAGGAGCCCCTGGTCCGCGTAGTCGAACGTGAGGGCGGGGGCCCAGCGGGGGGGCGGGCTCACGGAGGAGAAGAGGGGCGCCCACGAGCCGTTCGCGTACGCCCAGGTGTCCGAGAGGAACCCTCCCGAGGGCGAGAAGCCCCCGAAGAGGACCACCGCTCCGAGCGTCGGGTCGAAGTCCATCCCGGCGGCCCACCTCCCCGGCGGGCTCTGGAGCGGAGCCTGAGGGGTCCAGCGACCGCCTTGGAACGTCCACGTGTCCTGCGCGGCGAAGGCGACGCTCGCGTTCGGAGAGGCCAGGAGACCACCGAACAGGACCAGGTCCTCCGATACCGGGTCGTAGGCCATGGTCGCCCACGAGCGCCCCGGCGGGGCCGGGCCGGCCGTCGCGGTGATGTTCGTCCACGTCCCGTTGGCCTCGACCCACGTGTCGTTGCAGTTCCCGCAGCCGTTGGCGCCGCCATAGAGCACCCACTCCTGGTCCACCACGTCGTAGGCCGAGGCCGAACAGCACCGGGGGGTCGGGCCGCCGGTCGCATGGAGCGAAAGGTTCTCCCAGGCGACCGAGGGGGCGGTGGCCATCGCCGCGCTGCGGGGAAGGGTCAGGATCGGCCCCGAAAGGTGTGGGACCTCCGCGGGAGAGGCGTGGTCCGCCGCCAGCCCCACGAGCGCGAGGGCAACGGCGAGCGCGAGCGAGAGCGAGAGAGCGCGCGGGCGAGAGAGCGAGAGGACCCGCTCCGCGCGGGAGGAGGACCTGGGAGCCGGGTCGCGCTCGGTCCTGGCGGGGAGCGGTCCCATGTTCCTTCCTCCTGTGGACCCGTGGAACGGGGGGGACGAGCGACCTCAGCCGACTTCCTTGAGCGTGGCGACGGCGTTGTACATCGCCTCGAAGGGTCCGATCGAGGCCACGGAGATGAGCGACCCGCCCTTCGCCCGCAGCGCGATCGCCTCCGAGCGACGCCCCGGCGCGGAGAGCCCCAGCGAGGCGGACTGCGACGTGCCGCTGTCGTCCACCCAGTAGGCGTCGAGCCGCGGCGCCCCGGTCCGTAGCTGGAGGAGGGTGAAGCCGAGCAGCAGCTCGTAGGTCCCGTCGCGCGGGACCTGGTAGGAGATCAGCGTGACCGGTTGAGCGGAGCGGGTCACCGACGCGGACCGGCACGCGGGCGTGGGCGCTGCCAATCCCCACGAGTAGGTCCGGGACTCCCCCGCGGAGAGGACCCAGGCGCTCTCGCTCCCCCGGTCGTCCAGGATCTTCCCCGGGAACTGCGGGCCCTCCGGGCTCGTGTAGAGCTGGGAGAAGACGTTCTGCTTCGATTGGAAGAGCCGGAGCGCGGTGGCGCCCTGGATCCCGAAGGCGTCCACCGAGAGCTTCGCGAAGAGGTGGTTGTACACCCCGTGGTTCTGCGCCGCCCCGACCGAGTTGAGGACCGCACCGACGCCGCCGTTCCCGGAGAGGCTCACGAACACGTGGCCGAACAGGTTGGAGTCCGTCCACTCCGCGAGGTCGAGGCCCACCCGGCCGACGCGGGTCATGTAGAGCTCCGGGAAGGTGTTGTCGGTCACCACCGCCGTGGGAGAGGTGCCCTGGAGCAGGAGCCCCGTTCCCGCCACGCGGTCCATGACGAAGCGGAACCGGTTCGCGCAGACGTTCGCGTGGAGCAGCGGGTCCGCGCCCTGGGCGGTGGCGGGGGCGTGCAGGCGCACGCCGTGCCCGGCGTTGACGACCATGAGGTCGATGTCGCTCTGCTGGAGCGAGGAGAGCGAGACCGCCCAGCGGTCGGGGACCCCTCCCCCGTCGACGACGAGCCCACGGACCGAGCATCGGCGGATCACCGCGTCGGGGAGGGTCTGCAGCACCGGCTCCTGGCCGGGGGGCCCACGGAGGGTGGCGCCGCCGCCCTCGAGGATCACGTGGGACCGGAGGGAGATGGGCGACCTGAGCTCGTAAACGGCGCCAGGGTCCAGCTGGACAACGCCTCCCCCCAGGGCGAGCGCGCGGTGGATCGCCTCCTGGATGCCGCCGGTGGTCGTCCCGGGGATGTCCGGTCCGAACGGAAGCCCGTGGTTGGGCTGCGGCGACGTGCCGTTCGCGTGCCCGCGCGAAGAGACCGGGAACACCTGGAGCCGACCGGGAGGGAGAGGGGCTGGTCCGGGGCCATGCGCGCCCTCTTCCGGCGACGGTGAAGGGGGCCGAGGGGACGCCAAGGAGGCCTCGGTCCCCCTCACCGCCGGTAGAGCTCTTCAAGTCGCTGGAGGACGGGCCTCGGGCGGAGAAGCGCGGCCGACGCGATCCCCCGGAGGTGGGACGTGGGAGGCAGGGGCCTTGCCCTTCCTCGCCCCGACGGAGTCCAGAAGCGCACGCGCCTCGGGACCCACGAAGGGTTGGAGGAACTTCCGGGACCCCTCGAAGGCCGAGGAGGAGGCCCGCTGCCACTCCTCCTCGTCGCGCATCCATCGCGCGAGGGTCCTCACGTAAGCGTCGACGTCCCCCGCGGGGACCCGGACCAGGCCCGCACCCTCGACGTCGAGGTCGTGCGGGACCCCCGGGTTCACCACGGCGGGGACGCCCATGGCCCCGGCCTCCGGCACCGTCCAACCGAACCCTTCGATCGGGCTGTGGACGGTGAGGGCCTTGCTCCGGGAGAGGAGCTCGAACTTCTCCTCCTCCCCCGCGCCGACGATGATCCGCAGGTGTCCGGCGAGCTCCGGGGAGAGGGCGACCTCGCGCAGCCGCTTGAGGTAGGCCGGGTCCTGCGGTCGTCCGAGGAGGATCGCCTCGGCCTCGGGGACGTCCTGTCGGAGCCGGCGCAGGACCTCCACCGCCTCCTCGAAGCGCTTGATGGGACGGAAGTTCCCGATGACCACGAACCGGTTCGCGCGCTCTCGGTAGGGCCTCACGGTCCGCGCCGCGCCCTCCGGGAGCGCGACCTGGGGGTGGCTCACGGCCACGCCTTCGGCGGGAACCCCTTGCGAGAGAAGCCAGGACCGGGTCGTCTCGGAGGGAACGAGGAGCGGCCCTTGACCGTACGACCGCAGGAGGTCCTTCTGGAGCCGGTCGGCCGCCGCGACGAGGAGCGACGACCGGAACGCCGCCCGGAAGAGCGGACGGTTGTCCTGGTACCAGAACCCGACCGCGCGCTCCTTCGCCCACCGACGGGCCCGGAACGGGAGGCGAAGGGAGCCGATGACCTGCTCCAGGACCACGTCGAAGCCCTGTGCCCCGTGCAGCCACCCTCGGAAGCGGACCCGGAGCGGGAAGAGCGCTCCCCCGTTCCACCGCCGGAGGTCGACACCGTTCACCCGCTCCTGAGAGGGAAGACCGGGAGCGCGGGAGGTCCACATCGACACGACCCCGCCGGCCGACGCGAGCTCCTCCGCGATCCCCTGAAGGTGGAGGTCCCCGCCGGTCACGCCAGGGTGGGCCCGGTCGTGCGCCGCCAGGATGAGGAAGGAGAGCGGCACGTTCCTCAGACCCTGCCCGCCGGGTTCGGCGGCGCGTCGGCCTTCGGGCCGCTCGGCGAGGGGCGGCCCTCCCTCCCCCCCTTCGCCGAAGGGCGGAGGCCTCCGCGAGCGCTCGGAGGGTCGCGGCCGTTCGCAAGGAGCCGGTGGATCACGGCGCCCATGAGGCCAAGGACCGCGGCCGTCGCGAGCACCACCTCGAGGAGAGCGCCGGAGGGGGCGGTGACCACGGGGCCCTTGGACGGGACCGCGACCGAGGGGAGCTCCTGGAAGGTCACCGTGCCGTAGGTGTGGTTCCCGGTCCCGTCGCTCACGACCACCTGGACGGTGTAGTTCCCCGGCGGTGTCCCCGGGCAGCTCAGGACCGGGAAGTCGCCTCCCAGGCAGCTTGGAGGGAGGCCGGTCCACGCGAAGGAGAGCGTGCCGTTCGCGGGCCTCGCCTCGACAAGGAACGTCGTGAAGGAGCTCCTCACGGGGGCCGGGGGGACCACGAGG